>JBAWGU010000616.1:0-6213 GCA_049593215.1 Pyrinomonadaceae bacterium | reverse complement strand
GCCCTGCCCCTACAGATGAAAGGACAATTCTTATGTCAGCCGTAGCGGAAGAGAGAAAAATTTTCAAAGGTGGAAGTTTTCTGATTGAGGAGCGCACGCCCGCAGAGGTTTTTACGCCGGAGGATTTCACGGAAGAGCACCGGATGATTGCGGAGGCAACGCGCGATTTCATGGACAACGAAGTGTTGCCGCGCATTGATGATCTGGAGAAACATGATTGGACGCTGGCGCGCGAGCTTGTGCATAAGGGCGCGGAGATTGGACTCATCGGCGCGAGCGTGCCTGAAGAGTATGGCGGGCTTGGACTGGACCAGACGAGCGGCGCGATTGTCGGTGAGAACGTAGGCCGCTCAGCATCCTTCGCAACCACGCTCGGCGCGCAGGGCGGCATCGGCTTGCTTCCGATTCTCTACTTCGGCACGGAAGAGGCGAAGAAGAAATACCTGCCGAAGATTTGTTCCGGCGAAACGATTACGGCTTACGCGTTGACGGAAGCGGGTTCGGGTTCTGATGCGCTCGCGGCGAAAGCGACTGCGCGACTGAGTGAAGACGGTACGCACTACGTTTTGAACGGCGAGAAGATGTGGATTACGAACGCGGGCTTCGCTGACGTGTTTGTTGTCTTCGCCAAAGTTGACGGCGACAAGTTCACGGGCTTCGTCGTTGAGAAGCAGGATGGCCTCAATCCCGGCGCGGAAGAGCACAAGATGGGCATCAAGGGTTCGAGCACGTGCGCGCTCGTGCTTTCTGATGTGAAGACGCCTGTCGAAAATCTCCTGGGCGAAATCGGCAAGGGCGCAAAGATTGCTTTCAACATTCTCAACATCGGTCGCTTCAAGCTCGGCGCGATGTGCGTCGGCGGGATGAAGTTGATGATACAGGAGGCCGTGCGCTATGCGAACGAGCGTCATCAATTCGGCAAGTCTATCTCTTCGTTCGGCGCGATCAAGGCGAAGCTGGCGGAGATGGCGATTCGCACGTGGGTGGGCGAGTCAATGGTCTATCGCACGCTCGGTCTGATTGAAGCGGCGATTAGCGACACGAAAGACCCGAACGCGAAGCTGAAAGCGATTGAAGAGTATTCCGCCGAATGCTCAATCGTTAAAGTTGCGCTGTCGGAGTCTGCGGATTTCGTGGCGGACGAGATGGTCCAGATTTACGGCGGTTACGGCTACTCGGCAGATTACCCTGCGGAGCGCGCGTATCGTGATTCGCGCATCAATCGCATCTTCGAGGGCACGAACGAAATCAATCGCATGTTGATTCCCGGACGTTTGATGAAGAGCGCGCTCGGCGGCAACCTCGCTCTGCTTCCGGCGGCGCAGGCTTTGATGGATGAAGTCTTGTCGCCTTCTTTGGCGAGCCTTGATGAAGACGAGAGCGTGCTCGCGGCTGAACAGAAGCTGGCGCAGAACGCGAAGAAGGTTGCGCTGATGACTTTGGGCACGGCGGCGCAGAAGTACATGATGGCGCTCGCGGAGCAGCAGGAAATTTTGATGGGCGTGGCGGACATCATCACGGACACTTACGCGATGGAGACGGCCATACTTCGCGCCCAAAAGCTTGCAGCATCTCAGGGCGAAGAGGCGGCGGCGCGCTACATAGACATCACGAGAGTCTTCTGCAACGACGCGGTTGAGCGCATCGAGACAAACGCCAAGAACACGCTCGCCGCGATGAGCGAAGGCGATGAGTTGCGCACGCTCCTTGCCGCGCTGCGTCGCTTCACCAAGCTCACGCCGATGAACACAGTCGCCGCGCGCCAACGCATTGCGGACGTGCTGATTCAGGCCAACCGCTATACTTACTGAGCGATTGGCCTGAAGAGGATAGATGGAAGCAGTAAGCCCTTTATCTCAAAATTTTCAAGGAGAGGCTTACTGCTTCGTATTTAATTTGAGATTTGAAATTTCAGATTTGAGATAAAAACAGAAGCTATCTTAAATCTGTAAAAACAGAGGCTACCTCAGATTTGAGATTTCAAATCTGGAATTTCAAATCTCAAATCTCAGATGAGGGAGGCTGCGATGAAATATTCTCGCTTTGAGGAGTTGCCCGTTTGGCGCGCAGCCATAGAACTTGCCGTTCAGGTGTATGCAATGACGGCGAACGCGAGTTTCAAGGGACAGGCCAGCTTGCGCGATCAGATTGAGCGCGCCTCTGTTTCTATATCAAATAACATTGTCGAAGGGTTTGAGCGCGGCACGACACAGGAGCTACTCACTTTTCTTTACATCTCGCGCGGGTCGGCGGGCGAAGTCCGCTCCATGCTTTGCCTGCTTGAGCGTCTGCCAGCCTTTCACGATCTCAAACCTGAAATTTCAAATCTCAAATCCCGCTCCGAGAGCATTGCAAGGCAACTGCGTGCATGGTCTGATTCATTACAGAACTCCGACATAAAAGGCCAGCGTTACCTGACGGATAAGACACGGCGCGCAGATCAAATGGCGCGCGAGCGTAAAGAGTTTATCAATGAGTTTCGGCAGATTCAGGCTGAGAATATTGCCAGAACACGTAAGGCTGGAAAGGCTGGAAAAGAATAATCTGAGATTTCAAATTTGAAAATCTCAAGTTTGAAATCTCAAATCTGGAATCTCAGATTTGTTAAAGCAGCATTTCATAACAATTTTTAGTCACTGCTAATTTATCATGCGCATCATTCCTATCTCAGTTCCGACGCCGTTTTATGTTGGTCCGGTCAACTGCTATCTGATAGCGGAAGACCCTGTGACGCTGATTGATACGGGGCCGAAGACGCGAGAGGCTGTGGAGGCTTTGCGCGAAGGTTTGCGGCGTGCAAGGTTTCGTGTCGCGGACATACGTCGCATCGTGCTGACGCACGCGCATGAGGACCACTGCGGGCTGGCGCGCACCGTAAGAGATGAAGCGAAGGATGCCGAAGTTTTTGTGCATGGCTGGGAGACAGGGCATCGCGTCGGGCGGCTTGAGTATGAAGAGCATCGCACGTTGCTTGTGCGCGCGGGTGTGTCGGATGAAGAGATTGCTGCGATGCGCCGTATGTACGAAGGCGTGCGCGCGCTTGCCGATGCGCTCGCAGATGATGAGTACAGCGAGTTGACGGACGATGAAGAGTTGAAGTTTGCGAAAGGCGCTCTCAGAGTCGTTCATACGCCGGGGCACACGCCGGGTTCATGCTCGTTTGTGCGCGAAGCTGATCGCACGATCATCGCTGGCGATTGTGTGCTGAAGCGCATCACGCCGAACCCGATTCTCTCGCCTGATCCGGTTGACCCGTCGCGCCGCTTTCGCTCGCTTGCGGAATATCTGGTGAGCCTCGCGCGCCTGCGTTCGCTTGCGCCGACTCTGGTTTATGGCGGTCACGGCGAGCCTGTGACGGATTACGAGGAACTCTTTCATCGTTATCTTCGCGCAATCAACGAAAGACAAATGGAAGTGATTCGCCTTGTGCCGAAGACGGGCGCGACCGCTTGGGATGTGGCGCGCGAACTCTTCCCCGGCACGGATGACGTGCATCGCTTCCTAGCTGTCTCGGAAGCTGTGGCTCATCTCGATCTTGCACAGTCAGAGGGTAAACTTGCTGTTGAATTGAGCGATGGGCGAGAAGTTTACAGGCAGAAGTAGCTATAGAGGCGCGGTGAGAATTCATTCACACCCGTTCCCGCGTCTACATCTCTCTTCTCTATCTCGGCTGTGACAATCTCTTCTTTCCTTCTTCCGCCTCTCTGTATGCACTGCCCGCAACATCTTTTCCCGTTTGCATTGCAGCTTCAAATTCTTTGATGGCTTCATCTTTCTGTTCGAAGTGTTCGAAGATGCGGCCCATCGCTTCGTGAGCGCGTGAGATGAGGGCGCGGTCTGTGTCGGGCGAGGCAGATTGTATGGCAAAGCGATAGTTGGCGAGGGCGCGATTGAGTCTTTCGCTCTGCACGCTTTCATCAATCGCGTCCTGCGCGGAGATGCTCGCGGAGCGTGCGAGTGCGAAGAAGATGCGCGCCTCGCCGGGGTACTCCTGCATCAGAGCTTTCAGTTTCGCATCAGCAGCAGCATAGTTGTTCAGACGAAGCATCTCATCAACCACTACAAGATTTTTGACGAGCGCGGCGCGGCGCGCGGCGTCAGGGCTGGTCTCTTCGGGCGTCTCATCACTCGCGGCTCTCTGTGATGCGCGCGCCTTCCGTGCGGCGAGTGCGCGTTCGCGTGCGGCTGCGTACTCAGCCGGACGTTTTAACTCTCGCGCGGGATCGAATGACGTAATCATGTCCGTGATGAAGTTTGCGATGTCGAAGCCCGCACTCTCCACGTCGCGCAGTTGGTCTGAGAAATGGAAAGCGAGTAAGGCTCCGTCTTCGTAAGCGTCTGCGAGCTGGGCGGCGGTGTCGTCTTCAATCGCTGCAAGTTTCAACTGCGCGGCTTTCAAAATCTTCTCACGCGCGGCCTGTTCTTTGGTCGCGTCAACTGCGGCGCGCGTCTCTCGCGCCAGAGATGCAAGACGCTGTAGCCCTTCCATGCGCGCGTCTGCCGCAGCAACCAGCGAGCGCGAGATGGTGAGAAACAGATCGGGCGAGACGTTGGCTCCTGTCTTCGCGCGTTCGTCCACGAGTTGCTTGAAGTCTGCGCGGCGCGCGGCGATGTCTTTGTTGAAGCGCAGGACGAGCGGGTCAATAACGAACTGAAGATAGCCGCGCCTGATTTCAGAAGCCGCAGGGTCTGTGCCGAGCGGAGCTATCGCGTAATAATCGTCGCCGATGATGCGAAAGTTGATGGTGCCGGATGCGGCCAGCAGGTCAGGCACGATGTAGAAGCGGCGATCACGCTCGCGCACCGTCGTCGCCTGCTGCGCGTTCTTCTTCTGCTTGCCTGTCGCGGTCGGAGACTGCACTCTCACGCGCTCAAGCGTCGTGAGCGTGGGGCGCGTGTGCAGATAAGAGAGCACAGCGCGAACCATCTCTGCGGTGCGCGTCTTCATCTGGTCGCCTTCGGCCTGATAGAGCCGCACGTAATTTTTCAGACGCTCGTCCATGCCTGACTTCTGGTAGAACTCGCGCACGAGCGGCGCGAAGTCGAGAACTTCGAGGATGCCGCCGGGCAGATCGTCCGAGCGTTCGGGAGCTTCCAGAGTCGGCGGCGGGCCTAAGACGTAAGCGAGCGAGACATAGCGCGAAGCCTGTTGAGCAGGTGAGGCGTTAGCAAGCTGACGGTTGTTGCGCTCAAAAAATTCATGCAGACGGCGACGCAAGTCCGGGTCAAGATTGGCCTGATCTTTTTTAATCTGAGCGCGAAATGTGTTTGGCTCTTTGCCTGCGGGCGTCGGGTCAAAGCCCGCCGCGTCAAGAGCGGCCATCATCACAACCAGTCGCGGCTCGACCTGTATGCCAACGCCGTATTCGGCCAGATCAAGACTACTGCCCGTGCGCGTTTGCGTCGTCTGCGTTTGCGCGGGACGCGGAGCGTTTGTCGTAGAAGTTTTATCCTGCGCGCGTGCGACATTGAACGAGAGCGCGAGCGCAAAAGTTATGAATAGCTGTTTTCTCATAAAGGCTGAATCAGGTGATTAAATTTCTGCGGGAGAAGTGATGCGTCTTCCTTTTACAAAATAGAGATGCTCTAAAGCATCCCAACGGATGCCGCCCTCGCTTACGCTTCCTTTTTAGCTCTCTTCCTTTGATGAGCGCGACGGAGCAGACGTAATGTTAATGGATAAGTGATAAGTGAACAAACGACGGAGAGCGTCAGTCCGCCGATTGCAAATGGCAGGAGCACGTCCCGGCTATGCCCGAAGATTTGTCGCCAGTAGCCAGCGGTCAAGAGGTGCGGCTCTTTCAAAAGCGCAAGGTGTTCGGGCGGAAGCGAGAGCGGGCGACCCAGTAGAAATGCGCCCGTCGCGTAGGACGCGAGGACGATGGGCACTAGGGTCAGGAAAGGGTTGTTGACGAACGTGCCCGTGTAGATCGCAATTTTGTTGAAGCGGAAGAGAAAGGCGAGCAGCGTCGCTATGATCGTGTGCAAGCCTAAGAAGGGCGAGAACGCGATCAGGACGCCAACGGAAAATGCGAGCGCCGTCCGCTCCGGCGGGTCGTCAATCGCGAGCAGACGGCGAATGATCGCGCGCATAAAAGCAGGGGTCAGGGGTTGGGGGCCGGGGGTTAGAAAAGCTTTTCTCCAACCCCTATCCCCTAACCCCCACATCCCCTATTTGTAACTATTGAGTGCTTCCGGCTCTGTCTCGTAAAC
>JBAWGU010000615.1:0-6317 GCA_049593215.1 Pyrinomonadaceae bacterium | reverse complement strand
ATTATCAAGATTCATCAGATTCAATATTGATTGATAACAAATCTATCTATTGCGCCTTCGCGCAATGCGGGTAGGGACAAGCCCTACCCCTACAAGATCACTGCTTTTTATGCGGGCGAAGAAAAGTTTTGGACAGAATTTTCTGGTTGACGAGCGTGTGATTGAGCGCATCGTCAGGGCTGTTGAGCCGCGCGTGCGGGAGACGATTGTGGAGATCGGCGCGGGGCGCGGGGCGTTGACTTCGCGGCTGGTTGAAAAAGACGTGCGGCTCGTGGCGATAGAGTTTGATCGTGACCTTGTGCCGCTCTTGCGCGGGCAGTTTGCAGCGCACGAGAATTTTGAGCTGGTCGAAGGCGATGCGCTCGCTTTGGATTTTTGTTCGTTGATTGCTCCGGCGACGAGCGCGCGTATTGTCGCCAATCTCCCTTACTACATTTCAACTGCTATCCTGCAACACCTCATCACGCAGCGAAAATGTTTGACAGAGATGACGCTCATGTTGCAGCGCGAAGTGGTTGAGAGAATCACCGCCAAGCCCTCATCTGGCGAGTGCGGTTTTCTCTCCGTGCTGGTGCAGGCTTACTGCGAAATTGAAACGCTCTTCGATGTCGCGCCCGCCGCGTTTCGCCCCGTGCCGAAAGTTTGGAGCACGGTCATCAGGCTACGTGTGCGCGAAGAACTTCCGTTTGATATTCAAGACGAAGCCATGCTCTGGCAACTCGTCAGCGCAGGCTTTGCGCAAAGGCGGAAGACATTGTTCAATAATCTCAAGGCTGCGGGCGCGCACTTGCGTTCAAGCATAGAGGGAGCGGGCGGGCCTGCTGAATTGCTTGCTGCGAGCCGGATTGAGCCGCAACGCCGAGCAGAGACTTTGACACTTGAAGAGTGGTCGCGCCTCGCGGGCGCGCTTCAGCCGACAGCTTGATAGATTCGCGCCCGGCATTACCGGCTGCGTTGGACCAGGCTGGCAGCGACGGCCACGAGTTCCGCTAACTCTACGGGCTTTGGCACGTGCATCTGGTAGCCAGCCCTGAGTGCCTGCATTCTATCCTCAACTCTGGCGTAGGCTGTGAGGGCGATGGCCGGAACGCGCCCGCCGCTTTCATCAGGCAGATTGCGCACGCGCCGTATCATCTCGTAACCGTCCACTTCGGGCATTCCGATGTCGCTGATGAGCAGGTCCGGCACGACCGTCCGCATCACTTCAAGCGCCTCGGCTGCCGACCCTGCGGCCATCACTTCTGCGCCGCACTGCCCCAGTCCGACCTTTAACAGCTCTCGCGTATCCGGCTCATCATCCACCACGAGCACGCGCACGCCGTCGAGCCTCTCAACGCACTCGAAGGAGGGCAGCATGTCTCTCGCCGCCGGATGCACGCGCTCGCCCTCTGCGGCAACTTGATAGACGGGCGCGACGGGCAGTAGCACGGTGAAAGTCGCGCCCTGTCCTTCGCCGCCGCTCTCGGCCCTTACCGTCCCGCCGTGAAGTTCGACCAGATGGCGCACGATGGCTAAGCCTAAACCCATCCCGCCGTGCTGGCGCGTCGTGCGCTGGTCTGCCTGACGGAAGCGGTCAAAGACGTGCGGCAAAAACTCCGGCGCGATGCCTGAGCCTGTGTCGCTGACGACAATCTCGATGTGCGAGTTGACGCGCTCCAGCCTGACCTGCACCTTGCCGCCGCGCGGCGTGAACTTAATGGCATTCGAGAGCAGGTTCCAGATCACTTGCTGAAGACGAACAGGGTCGCCTGAGACGGTGATGATGCCTGTGTCCATAATTCTCTGCACGCGCACGCCCTTCGCCTCCGCCGCCGGACGTACAGACTCGACGGCTGCCTCAACGAAAGAGTTAGGGTCAAGCTGTCTAACGTCTATCCGGAGCTTACCTGTGATGATGCGTGAAACGTCCAGCAGGTCATCAATGAGTTGCGATTGCGCACGCGCGTTGCGCTCTATCGTCTCACAAGCCTGAAGCGCGGAGTCGCCCGCAAACTGCCCTGTGCGCAGCATGTGCGCCCAGCCCAGAATAGCCGTCAGCGGCGTGCGCAGTTCGTGCGAGATGGTGGCAAGAAACTCGTCCTTCAAACGGCTTGACTCCTGCGCCTCGTGGTACAGCCGCTCCTTATCTGCCGCAGCGGTTTCGGCTTCGGCACGCGCCTTCTGGACCGCCTCGAAAAGCCGCGCGTTGTCCATTGCTACGGAAGCCTGCGCGGCGAGTCCCTCGATGATGTGCTCATGCCGCTCTGTGAAAGCGCCCGCTTCAGGATGACCGAAGAAGAGGCCGCCGAGGACTTCGCCTGAGCGCGAAAAGACGGGCACGGCCAGATAGCTTGCGACGGGCAGATGCCCTTCCGGCATCCCGTAGTACGGCGAGTTCTTGCCGTAGCGCGGGTCAAGCTTTACGTCTGCGATGCGGACTGTGCCTGTGCCCGCGAAGGTCGGCGCGAAGATCTCCGTATTGCGCGGCATAGGGAAATGTGCGAACGCCTCACGCGGCACGCCCGAGAGTGTGTAGAGCATGTAGCTCTCGCCCCGCTCGTCAAGCACGTTGTAGAAGAAGGAGCCGAAGCGTGCGCCGGAGATTTCGGTGGCTGCGTCCGTCACAGCCTGCACGAGCTTGTGCAGGTCGAGTTCGCCCGCCAGAGTTTGACCGAGGCGATTGACCGTCTTTATCACCTCTGTCTGCTCGCGCAACTGCTCCTCTGCACGCTTACGCGCTGTGATGTCGCGCGTAATCTCTAGAATGGTAGAGACCGTGCCCTGCTCGTCGCGCACAGTTGCCCAGCGAGATTCGACTATAATCTGCTCGCCATCCTTGCGCGTGTGTTTAAGCTCGCCCTCCCAGTACCCGTCGCGGCGCAGATTCTCGTATATCTCTGGGAGCGGGATGGGCGTCTCGGTCTTGAGCAACTCGTGCGGCGATTGACCGTGCGCCTCCTGCTGCGTGTAGCCGTAGGTGCGCTCCGCGCCCTGATTCCAGAGCGTGATGCGGTTCTGAGAGTCGCGTAAGAAGATGGCATCGTAAGCCTGCTTGATGACCTCAGTCTGCTCGCGCAGCATCACCTCCGCGCGCTTGCTCTCTGTGATATCGCGCGCGATTTTCGATGCCCCGATAATCTTGCCGTCCTGACTTCTGATGGGCGAGACGGTGAGCGAGATGTCAACGAACGTGCCGTCCTTGCGCACGCGCACAGTCTCGTAATGCTCTATGCGCTCTCCGGCACGTAGGCGCGAGAGGATGGCTGGCTCTTCATCTATGTGGTCTTCGGGTATCAGGATGGTCACAGGCTTGCCAATGACTTCATCAGCCGTGTAGCCGAAGATGCGCTCGGCCCCTTTATTCCAGCTTGTGATGATGCCTTCGAGCGTCTTGCTGATAACGGCGTCGTCAGCCGACTCGATAATCGCCGAGAGCCAGTAAGGCGCTAGCTCAGGGCTTTGTAAATTGGTGATAAAGTTTTCGTTAGTCCGATTGTCGGGTAGCCCCTCTTGCGGGGATTTAATGGGCATAGAAGCACTTATCCAGCGTAAGCAAACGGGGGAGTGATGGCGGGGGAATATAAAGGAACAAGCAGATTATACAGAGTCAGCTTCTTTATTGCTACAGTTCGTTCCGGTCGCAATTTTCAGGAGGCGCAAATCCCAAACCCGTTTTACGGCTGCTGTGACAAAGCTTCGTTCTTAAGAAAGCCGTATCACAGCTTCACTGTGTTATACTACTCGGCTAAATTTCCCACGCGATTTTCCTTTGAGAGAGGTCGCGGGGTTTTCAGGGAGAGTAGAGAAAAGAGAACTGTGGGTAATGTTTTAGAGATCATTCCACTCGGCGGCGTCGGCGAGTTTGGAATGAATTGTATGGCTGTGCGTTACGACGACGAGATGATCGTCCTCGATGCCGGGATGGGTTTTCCTGAAGAGAGCGCATACGGGGTGGATGTCTCCATCCCCGATTTCGATTTTTTAGAAGAGTATAGAGATAACATCACGGCCATCGTGCTCACGCACGGGCACGAAGACCATCTCGGCGCGCTCCCCTATATACTCAAAAAATTTAACGTCCCCGTTTACGCTTCACACTTCACCATCGGACTCGCTGAAAGCAAGCTTGAGGAGCATAACCTTCTCGGTGATGTTCTGATTCATCGCGTCGAACCGCGCGATGTCGTAGAGATTGGTCCTTTCAAAGTCGAGTTCATACGCGTCTCGCATTCGCTCGTTGACTGCTTCTCGCTTGCCATCACGACGCCCGTCGGCACGATCATCCACACAGGCGATTACAAAGTGGACGAGACGCCCGTGATTGGCGAGCCGATTGACCTGCGCACCTTTCGTCGCTACGGGCAGGAAGGCGTCTTAGCCTTGCTCTCGGATTCTACGAACGCGACCGTGCCGGGGCGCACGCCTTCCGAGCGCGCAGTGATTCCTGCTTTTCAGGAAATTTTTGCGGAAGCCGAAGGGCGCATCATCGTCTCCGCTTTCTCATCTTCGATTCATCGCATACAGATTGTCTTAGACACCGCGCAACAGTTTGACCGCAAGGTCTGCGTGCTCGGACGCTCCATGCTGAAAAACGTTGAGATTGCAGACCGTCTGGGCTATCTCGACATCCCGGACGGTCTGCTCGTCTCTCTGAGCGATACGAAGCGCATGGACGACGACGAGATTGTTTTTCTGGTCACAGGCTCGCAGGGCGAATCGCGTGCCGCGCTCTCGCAGTTGGCATGGCAGAGCTACAAGGGAATGACGATTGAAGAGAAAGACACTGTGATTCTCTCCGCGCGCATCATTCCGGGAAACGAGCGCGCCATCTCGCGCATGATCGGCGCACTCTACAAACGCGGCGCAAACATCATCGAAGAAAAGCGGCGACTGATTCACGTCTCAGGCCACGCCTCGCAGGAAGATATACGCATCATGACGGAAGCCGTGCGCCCGAAATTTGTGGTCCCGATTCACGGCGAGTACCGGATGCTTTTCCGCCACAAAGAGTTTGTCAAAAATCATCTCGGCTACGCGGAAGAGAATGTGATTCTGATTGAAAACGGCGACGTGCTGGAACTAGACGGCGAACGCGCGACCATCGTTGACAAGCGCGATGTGGGCCGCACCTTTATTGACGAGACAGGCTTTGAGGAGATTGAAGGCGAGACCGTGCGCGAGCGCAAGCAGCTCGCTTACGACGGCATCCTCACGCTCGTGCTCACCATCAACTCGGAGACGCGCGAGCTTGAAGCTCCGCCCGAAATCGTCGCGCGCGGCGTGCGCGGCGTTGACGGCTCGAACGGCTTTCTCAAAGACGCACAGCGCGTCATCACAGAAGCCGTCGCCACCGCATCAAAGGCTGAACGTGAAGACACATCACTTCTCAAAGAGCGCGTCCGCGTCGAGACCAAGCGTTTCATACAGAAGCAAACAGGAGCGCGCCCTGTCATCACGCCCATTGTGATTCAAGTTTAATATTTGTCCGTTGTCAGTTGCCCGTAGTCCGTTGTTAATCGCAATCATAGAATCTTTAGGCTTCAACTTACCAAACACAAACAACGGACAACGGACCACTGACAACGGACAGTCTTTATTACATGATTCATCAGACACAAGCAGCAGAGCTTTTGCGCCGGACCCGCGTCGAGGTTGCGCCTGCTTCCTACTTTCTCATCGGCCTGCGTCATGAAGATTGGGCGCGGCTGCTCGAAAACCCTGAGCTTAGCCCGCGAGGCAGCGCGCCTTTCATGCTTCTCAGAGACGAGTTTGAAGTGACGCTGCTTTTGGACGAGACCGACTGGCAAACGATGCGACATGCCGCACGCGATGCGCGTGTCGAGGGCGGCTTTCGTCTCGTCACGTTTAACATCGAACTCGGCTGGAACGTCGTCGGCTTTCTCGCGCGCGTCACGGAAATTCTGGCTGCCGAAGGCATCGCAATCGGCGCGCTCACCGCATTCTCGCGCGATCATCTGCTCATCAAGCAAGACGATCTCGGCAAGGCTCTACGCATTCTAGGCGAGCATGTAGAAGAGTTGTGTTGAATAGCAATCAGTAATCAGCAAAAGAAAGGTGTTTAGGGTTTAATCCCAACTTGAAGTTTGCTGAAATGCTATGATTAGCACCACGCTTTTGCTGACTGCTGATAACTGATTACTGACTACTGATTACTTTTCTTATGTCTTACGATTGGTCACAAAAAGTGGTTCTCATCACGGGCGCGTCGAGCGGCATCGGCGGCTCTCTGGCCGTTGAGTTGGGAAGGCGCGGCGCGAGTGTCGGACTGCTCGCTCGTCGCGCGGAAGCCTTGCAGGGGATTGCTGCCAGTGTTGAAA
>JBAWGU010000614.1:0-5693 GCA_049593215.1 Pyrinomonadaceae bacterium | reverse complement strand
ACACCAAAGTGATGAAGATTAAACAGCGCAATGTGATCATCAGTGGCACAGACGAAGAGCAGCGCAAAACCGAAGACACGTACAAACATAAATTCCTGCGCGGACACTGACAAGAAAGGAAAAAGGTAAAAGTAAAAAGGCAAAAGTGTGGGGAACCACATTTAATTAAAAGACTCCCTTGAGTGATTTAATAAAAGATTGGCTTCCCCTGACTTTTGCCTTTTGCCTTTTTACTTTTACCTTCTTAAACCATGCCTCCTAAAAAAAAGACCATCGGCCTGAGCGAATTGCGCGTCGGCCTGCTTGTGCTTGGCTCCATTGCTGTCCTGATTGTGCTGCTGCTGAACGCTTCGGGCGACATCAATCCCTTTGCCACCAAGCTGCACCTGCGCGCACAGTTTGCAGACGCCAACGGGATGCGCGAAGGCTCTGAAGTGAGGCTTGCGGGCGTGCGCATCGGCAAGGTTGATAAGATAAAACTTTTGCAGAACACTTCGGCAACCACAGACCCGAAAGCGCCGAAGGTCGAAGCCCTGCTCGCCATTGACGGCAAGATTGACGGCAAACAAGCCACCGACCTCATCCGCACAGACTCGACCGCGCAACAAACATCTGCGAGCCTGCTTGGCAACGAGCAGCTTATCAACATCACGCCCGGCACAGCTCTCGGCCAGCCCATCAAAGAGAATGCAGTGCTGCCGACCTCATCTACCGGCGGCATTAGCGACCTCACCTCCAACGGCAACGATCTCATCCAACGCCTCAACAAAATTTCCGATGAAGTCGGCGGCATTGTCCGCAAAATCAACACCGGCGAAGGCACACTTGGACGCGTCGTCAACGACGAAGCTCTCTACAACAGCCTCAACGCCACCATACGCGACACCGAAGGTCTCATCAACCAGATCAGATCAGGTCAAGGCTCCGCCGGAAAACTCGTCAACGACCCCGAACTCTACAACAACGCCAACGAGATCGCGCTCCAACTCCGCAGCATCGCCACAGACCTTCGCGCAGGACGCGGCACTGCCGGAAAACTTCTCACAGACGACCAACTCTACAATCGCGTCAACTCCATCGCCGACCGCGTTGACCACTCGGTTGACCGCATCAATCTCATCGTCACACAAATCGAATCAGGACGCGGCACCGTCGGCAAACTCATCACAGACGAAGCCATCTACAACGACACGCGCGCCGCCATCGCCCGCTTCAACACCACCGCCGAACGCATAGACAACGTCGTCGCCGGAGCGCAACGCGGCGAAGGCACCCTCGGCAAACTCATCACCGACGAACAACTCTACAACAACGTCAACCAACTCTCCTCCGAAGGCGTCAAGCTCATCTACGACTTTCGCCAGAATCCCAAGAAGTACCTGACCGTCAAGTTCGAGCTGTTTTAAGAGCTGTGAAGTTGTTTACGACAAATAAAGTTGTTCCTTAAACAATAAAGTCCTTCCCTAAACAATAAAGTTGTGCCCCAAATGTCCGTTGATGGCGATTCTCAGAAAATTAAGCTGCCCCCCGTGCCTAGAAAAGCTAGGTTTCCGCTCCTGCATTTTATTCTTTCCTTGATACATACTTTCTTCTAATAGATTCACTCTTCGGATTTGCCGGCAACTTTTGGGGCAGATCCATCTTATCATCTATTAAAGTTTCCAAGAATTCTCCGTGTCCGGTGGTCGAGATAGCTCGCGCATAGCGAAGCAGGATATTGAGAGGTGGTTCGCCACCCACTCCACGCTCGAAGCGCGAAATATCTTCGCGCAACAATTGCCCTTCAAGCCCCAATCGCCGCACCATGCCGTTTTGTGATAGGCCAAGAACTTTGCGAATCGCTACCAATTTCTCGGCAAGCCTTTTCGGACGTTGACGTGCGGCCTTACCCATCAGGATACCCTCCCTGACGAGTCATAGGCGTTCACATCAAATTTTCGTTTGCCACTAGAAATAAATATTTCTAATATGGCACTGTATCTAATTTCCGCCGGGAGTGTAGGTCTTCGCATCTCCCGAGCGGCATCCATCATTTACGATATATGGCCGTTTTATGCACTATTCACTGCAACGGTTGTCAAAGATAGAACATGATTAACATACCAAAGCTAATGCCAATTAGTCATTGCATAATTGAGCAGCACTGGCTATTCATCAATTAGATGTTCTTACTCGATGTTATCTAGATTCATGAAGTGACTTCAACAAACAATCCCACGGAGACTCAATGTCACCGCTTGATCACAATAAAACACTTGCCATCCTCTACACCCTGATGGGCGGGTACTTCGCTCTGCCCATACTTGCCTCACCATTCGTCATCGCCTTTAACATCGACAGTTTCCTATCACCGCGAAGTGGCACTCTAGTTCTTATTGCCACTATAGCCATCTTGGGCGTTCTGCTCTTTCTCGCGCTGCTTCACTTATCAACAGCCTTCAGCCTGTACAAGAGAAAACAGCGTGGCCGAACATTGGCTCTCATCTCTGCTGTGTTTTCAATACTGTTATGTCCACCGTTAGCGGTCTACACGTGGTGGTTTATGCATAGCGAAGGCGGCAAGCAGTTATATTCCGTCCCTGAAGAATAGAGCTACTGCTCACTGTGGAGTTTCAATAAATTGCTAATCGCATTACTGGATTTCGACTATGACCCCTAACAACAGATTGACTCAAGGTGAGCAAAGAGCTTTTGAATCAGCACGCCAGCTATTAGGAGATAACCTGGCTAACTTTCTGCTCTCCGGGTTAGGTGAAACTGAGATTATTCACTACCGTGCTTTCACTGCTCAGAGCAACTTTTCGCCCACTGAAAACATCATTTATCGGTTCCAAATAATAAATGAATCTAAACAAGGGTTGCCGAGCGGGAATGATCCTCTAGTTTTAGCCACTCTGCTCGACCTGCTCTGGGAGCGCCAGCCCCTCAACAGAAAAATAATGTTCCGAGAACGAGATATATTGGAAAAACTCCAATGGCCTCTTACACCTGAGACTGAGATGTTGGTCAACCAATCTATTTGGAGATATTTTTCGACAGCTTATTATCTGATTGACCCAACTGCTGGCGGAAAGCGCCGTAGTTATAGTCTATATGCCAGTTCCCAAAGATTGTTAATTGGATATGAGACGGAAGCAATACTTCTCCCTTTGAAAAGGACAGCAGATCAGAGATTCATAAAAGTGCAGTTCTCACCGGATTTCATCCACGACGTTATCTCAGAGAAAAAGCACTTTCTTGGGATTGACTTTCACGGATTGCTAGGGATCCGCGAGACCTGATGTTGAGAATTCACGAAGCAGAGGCATTAGTAAATTACGAATGTCCCGAGTCTCACCGCCTACCACCTTTACCGCCTCTTTGACCTCTAGTTTTGTCATTGCTATTTATAATATTTTCATGTGCAGGCTCTTTCGAGAGAGTAGCGTCTAAATCATCAGCTTTTTTTGAAGTTGTCTCAGTTTCATTTAGCTTCGTTTCATTCAAAAATTGTTTATAGAGAGCATCCTGCGCTGGAAAGCGAGCTGGATCAAAATGTTGTTCGGAGGTACTTTCCGCCTCAGATAAATTTGTACTCTCCAATTTGATGAACGCTTTAGGATCGCGCTCCTTTTCTTCACGAATTATCCTAACAATAAATTGATGTAACAAGCCAGACATTGTGGCACCGCGTAATTCAGCGGCCAGTCTAAATTCTTCGCGAATGTCAGACCTGAGTCTTATGTTGATAAGTACTTCTTTGTTCTGTATTTGCTTCATATAAGTAAGCCTACACCTTGCTAAATTAAAAGCAATAAGTTATAAAGATTTTGTCTTTACGTTGTCCATCCATCGTCTTTACGAATATCTTAATTAAAGTAGCGCTAAGTTCTTTAATTAGGCGATGTCCAGTCTATTAAGTAGTTTTGCCCGTTCCGCATACATGGAAAACGCCGACTTCTGAGTGATAGACGCTGGCCCTGTGCTGCGTGTCGTCGCTCTGGATAAGTGCCTAAGAAGTACTTTAATTACACTTCGTTTTAACGATCAGGAAGAAAACCCTGTCCCACTCATGATGCGCTTGCTGCATACGTTAGAGAGGAATCGTCTAATCAAAAACTGCCGACATACAGCCAGCAGATGTTGTTCACTTCTATCCTTTGAGGGAAATGATAATGGCAAAATGGAGAGTTCTAGTAACAAAGCAATGGATTGATGCTCAGATCAAAGAGGGGCGCGGCACAGGTGAGGGAGAAGACTATAAGCCGTGGATAACAATACGTGACTTCCCTTCCCTAGGCCGGGTTCATCGTGTCTGGGGATGGAAGACTAATAGAGTGCATCACCTTTTGAGTGATCTTGAGCTTAAAGTCTTCCTTCAATTCTTGTGGCCCAAATCTGTCAAAGATTATAGAGAACAATTTCCCCTACTTCCACTTGAAGAGACCATAGAAATAGCAAGAGAGATGGGTGTTCGTCACCCAACTGACCCTCGTACCAAGCACCCAATTGTTATGAGCACTGACATGGTTCTAACGGTCGGGCAAAGGCTGGAGAATACCTGCCACCCCTATACGGTAAAATACATGAAAGATTTAGGAAAGCTGCGAGCGACAGAGAAATTAGAAATCGAACGTCGCTACTGGGCGATGCCTTACAGAAGCCTCCAACTGAAGATCATGACAGAGCAACAGGTTTCGAACGACTTCGTTTGGAATATGCTTTGGGTGCTACCTTTCTATGAGATTGCTGCTCTTTATCCTCTCACCGAGCTTGAAGTTGATCGTATTGCCTCTGTACTTACACAATCATTACTCCATGAAAATCTTCCTTTACGAACTGTCGCGCAAAAATGCGACCGCACGTTGCGGTTGGATTCAGGAACAAGTCTAGCTGTCATCCGTCACTTGATCAGTAGGCGTTACTGGGAGGTTGAGATCACTAAACGGATCAGAACTAACGAGCGATTGGTTCTTCTGAACTCGACAGCACCAGACATACAAAGCAGAAGGAGGTTAGTCGCATGAAGCTGTTCGATGGTCAACTTATTAGATTTAACGGAGACCCGGATGATCCTGAGACGGCCCGAACCGACCGCATTATCTTCATTGATGAGTCTGGCATTGATCTCGCAACAATTGACGTAGATAACAAGAATTCCAAACCCATCTGGCATAAATATAAAGACATTGTAGTCGCACTTCACAATGGAGAAGCGAGCCTACAGTATGAAGATCACCGCGCACCGCTTACTCTCACTGCAGAAGATTTACAGAAAGCACGTCACAGAAAGAATAAAAGAGTCAGAGATAACCGTTGGGAGGTACTCATGCCGCTGATTACTGGCGAGAACGAGTTCAAAATGCTATTCCCTCGGGAGCGCGCAGCTTTAATTGCTGAGAGGACAAAGGTCAAGTTCGCCCACGGCATAAATGGCGCAGAAATTACGTACGGCAGAAAGAGCATATATAAGTTTTACTACTTGTGGCTATGCGGTGGAAAGACGATGAATGCCCTTTTAGGCCGCTACCTAAATTCCGGAGCAGCAGGTAAGGAACGTGTGCAGAGAGAAAAGAAACTGGGGCGTCCTAGTGCTCTGTAATTTTAGTTTTTAGATTTCACGTTTTCGTAGTGTCGGCGCAGCTTTTCTCTCGCTTGGGAGATGGAGAACTGCCACTCGACTTTGACCTTCAGTTCGTTTCGCTCTTTGACAA
>JBAWGU010000613.1:0-8671 GCA_049593215.1 Pyrinomonadaceae bacterium | reverse complement strand
GGCAAGATGCCTGCGCTCCCAGCATTTGGAACTCTGTTTGAATCGAAGCGTGTAAGTTTTCATGGGCCTGCGTAGGCTCAAAATTCGCGGTTGCAGTTATTCTCTGGCACAACCCCGGACCCAATCTTAAAAAGGGAATCGAGATGAGATACTCCACAAAATTGCGCTCATTTGCGTCGCTCCTTCTAATCGTTTGTTTGCTCGCCGTGCCTTTGACGGCACTTGCCAAAGGCAAGGGCGATAAGCACTACAAGCTCGGGCTGCAATATGAATCTGCCCAGCAATGGGAGAAGGCTGCGCAGGAGTTTACGATGGCCGTGGCCGCAGAACCCGGCAATCTGGAGTACCAACTGCATTATCGCCGCGCCATCTTTAATGCTTCGCAGGCGTACATGCAGCAGGGCCGCGCCCTCGCTGAGCAGCGCGATTACGTCGGAGGTTACAATGCCTTCCGGCAGGCTTACGGCTACGATCCTGTTAATCAACTCGCAGCGTCCGAGATGGAGCGTATGCTGCGCCTGCAAGCTGAAAAGGAGGGCAACGTCGGCCCCGCAGACAACGGCAGCAACACGCAGGGCGCATCCTCTTCCGTCACGCAATCGGACGGCACGGGCGGAACGCCGCCTTCGCCAACCATCAATAGCAATCCGCAGGATGTCGCCACTTCAGCAGGAACAGAGAAACTGCGCGTCATCAATTTCAGTGGAGACCTCAAGAGTTTTATACGCAAGCTCGCGGATGAACTTGAACTCAACGTCGTCTTCGACCGTCAATCTTTCAGCCAGCCGCGCAACATTGAAGTCAACCTGCATAACATCACGACTGCTCGCGCGCTCGATTACATCTTCATGCAGGAAGGTCTCTTCTTCCAGAAGCTTGATCGCCGCACCATTCTCGTTGCAGACCAGACGCGCCGCCCGCAGTATCAACAACTCGTCATACGCACCTTCTATCTTTCAAACATTGACCCGCAGGATGCGCGCAACCTGATTACTGCCGCGATCCCGCCTTCGCAGGGTCGCCCGCAGCCGATTGTTTTTCCAGACAAGGCGACGAACAGTTTGACCGTGCGCGACACTTCGGAAAACATCAACCTGATCGGTCAAATCTTGCAGAGCATTGATAAGGATCGCGCAGAGGTCGTGATGGATGTCAACATCTACGAAGTCTCGCGCACAGACCTCTTCCAACTCGGCAACCAGATTGGCACGGGCGAGGCCGGTAAGGTGTTCACGCTCGGCGGGACCAGCGGCCTCAATATCGTCGGGGGCAGCACACAGGTTGCCAATCAGGTTTTCGGCGCGCTTGCTCCGACAGCCCTCGGCGCGGCGCTCCTGATTCCTCCGACCACACTCAACGCATTTCAGCGGAAGGACCACACCAAGCTCATCGCCTCGACGCAGGTCCACGCCTTCAACGGCGAAGAATCTTCCGCGCGCATAGGCCAGCGCGTGCCTGTGCAGACCGCACAGACCTATCCGTTCGGTTTCAATAGCGGCAACAACACGACAACGACTACCGGCGGCCTGACCCAGTTTCCAAGTGGCGGGTTTCCTGTCATCAACTACGAGCCGACAGGTCTGACTCTGAAATTTACTCCGCAAGTCTTCCCGAACCTAGACGTGCAGGTGAAGATGAGCATTGAATCGAAGGACGTGCAGAATCCCGGCAGCGCCACGCCGACCTTTACGGAGCGAACCATCTCAGGCACGGCGCGCATTCAGAATAATCGCACGATGATGCTGGCGAGCGTCGCGCAGGATCGCCAGTCGAACGGGCGGCAGGGGTTGCCGATTCTCGGTCTGATTCCGGTGCTTGGCCGCTTCTTTACTGCGCCGCGCACAGACAATGCTCAAACGGACATCGTTATCGCCGTCACGCCGCGCGTCCTGCGCGCTCCGGCTGTCACGCCCGATGATGAGAGACAAAGACCGAGCGGCACGCTCTCTTCGCCGACTTCAGGCTCGCTTGAGGCGATGATTCAAGAGGATGATCGTGATAATCGAATTGCTGCCGCGCGCCGCATTCCGAAAAACGTCACGGTGCAACTGCCTGACGTTGACCCGCCCGCCTACGTGCCTGCGCCGCAACCTTTAGCGAGCGGCAACAACACGAGCGCAGCAAACAGCGTCGCGGCTTCAAACAACTCGACGGCCACGAGCGTCTCTCAAAAGATTGAGGCGAGCGCCCCGCAGCCGATTGAGACAAGCGCGGCAAAGACTTTGACGCCAACGCTCGTTAATCTCGCCGCTAACGCTTCGCCCATGCCCGACCCCGCGACGCAGGGCAGCGTCTCGCCAACGATTGCGTCTCGTCCAACCGATCCTGCATCGGCGTTGAAGTCTCTGCTCAGCAACATGGAAGAGCCGCCCGCCTACGTGCCTGCGCCGAAAGCTCTATCGAACGCCCTGACAGCAACGCCTTCATCAACGAGCGAAGCGACGGCGCGTGTCAAAGGACCAGACGATCTCTCTGCTCCTGAAGAGATTCAACCGGCTGCTCTCAAAGAGAATCAGCCAACAACAACAACTACTACTACTGCGCCCGCTCCTGCCGTGAAAGTTTCAAGCGCTGAAAGAGCTATGAAGCTGATTGCGGGGAACACGCCTTCGACAAATGCCGTTGAGTTGTATCTCGTTCCCAGCAGCACGGAGATGCGCGTCGGTGAACGGCAACGTCTCGCTCTGGCTCTTGCCACCAGCACGCCGCTCAACATGGCGACAATCAAACTCCAGTTTGACCCGCGCTTCATCAAGGTGTCCGGCGTGAGCACAGAGGGCAGCATGTTCAAGGATGCGCTCGCCGCGCCGATGGTCGCGCAATCCGTTGACCCGAAGGGCACGCTCTTCGTCTCAATAGTTCCGCCCAAAGGCGCAACGATGCTGACGGGAACGAATGTGCTCTTCTTCGTGGACATCGAAGCGGTCGGCGTAGGCGACACTGCCCTGAGCTTCGATCAGGACACCATCAACCTTGTCGCCGCAGACGGGCGTGGTCTGGTCCTGCAACTCTTGCCGGGCCGTGTGAGCGTGAAGCAATAAATGAGAAGCAAGAGACTAAGAGACGCGGGGACGCGTGGACGCGGCGAAAAAAATGTGCGCGAACGAAGAGGCTCTTTCTTTGTCGTTGCGTCCACGCGTCGCCCACTCTCCGCGTCTCAAGGTTTTACGCTTATCGAGCTTGTCATCACGCTCACGATACTAGCGATTCTCACTATCGGCGTGATTCCGCTCGTCAAAATCTCTGTCAAGCGGCAGCGCGAGCAGCAACTGCGCGAAACGCTGCGGCAGATGCGCACAGCGATAGATCAGTTTCACCGCGAGGCGATGCTTGCGCCGGGCGCAGCCGCCGCCACCCAGCAGCAGCAACAGCAGCAGGTTCAAACTCAGGGGCAGGGACAGGGACAGGGACAGGGACAGGGACAAGGCCAGCAGGTTTACATTGACCCGCGCGTTAAGGTTTACATCACGGACACTAAAATCTTTACGGTTGATAATCCTGACCGCTACCCGCCCGATCTTGGGACGCTTGTAACGGGCGTCAACGTCATGCCTCTAGCGAGTCTGGCAGGCATGGGCGGGCGCGGGGATAAGAACGTTAATGCGACAGATGTGGGCAAGGCTGAGGCGGCGTCTGAGAAGACTAAAATCTACCTCCGCTCGATTCCGATTGACCCGATGACGGGCAAGGCGGACTGGTGCCTGCATTCTTCTTACGCGACGAGCGACAGCAAAACGTGCGAAGACAGCGCTGTCAACGTCTTCGATGTCACCTCAAGATCAGACGCCACCGCGCTCAACGGGGAGAAGTACAGTGATTGGTAAAAAGCAGTTTTCAGTTTTCAGTTTTCAGTTTTCAGCTAGGCATCGTGTTGAAGTGTCTGGCGTTGATGTTGCGAACAGGCTTTTACTGAAAACTGAAAATCGAAAACTGAAAACCGGCTTCACCCTGCTTGAGTTGATGATTGTGATTTCGGTCATCATCATTCTCGCGGCGGTCGCGCTGCCGCAGTATCAGAAGACGATGCTCCATGCGCGCGAGACCGTCTTGAAGGACGACCTCTTTCAAATGCGAAAGCTGATTGATCAGTACGCGGCAGATAAGGGTAAGCTCCCGCAGTCGCTTGACGATCTTGCTCAATCCGGTTACATGCGCGAAGTCCCCGTTGACCCGATCACGAATCAAAGAGACTGGACCATAGAGACGGGCGACGACCCGAACTCAACGGAAGGCGCAACAGGCGTCATGAACGTTCATAGCGCATCCGCAGAGACATCTTCGGAAGGCACACCGTACAGCGAATGGTGAAGCGATTTTGGATTTTAGGTTCAGGATTAAAAGACAAAAGAAAGGCCGTAAGTAATGAGCGCGATATTGGAAGAAGCTATTGAAGAGGTAAGAACCCTGCCACCCGAAGAGCAGCAGCAATTGCGAGAATTGACGGCGAGCTTTGGCGAGTTGTTTCTTATGGCGGTAGTGTTCGCGTTCTTCAGCAAGGAGCTAGGAAAGCCAAATCTAAGTGAGATGCGCTCGCTCTTGGTAGAGTTCAAGACGGATATATCGCCAGCCAATTTAGCGATGCAATCGCAGAGAGCCTTACGCGCCAGTCAGATTCGAGGTAAGTACCGTGACGTGCTAACCAGCAGTGAAGAGTTCATCGCGCGGAAAGCCGCAGAGATTGCCAAAGAAGACCGCGCCCGATGATCTATGTCCTTGACGCCTCAGCGATTATTGCTTGGCTGCGTAACGAGCCAGGGGCCGATTTAGTTGATAACGTCATAAATGACCTCAACTCCTTATGCGTCGCCCACGCGATCAATCTTTGCGAAGTTTATTACGACGCGCATCGCAACGCTGGCGAGGCACATGCTGAATCTGTCATCAGTGATCTGGCCGCCGTCGGGGTGATCGAGCGTAATGACTTCGATCAGACATTCTGGAAGGATGTCGGCAAGCTGAAAGCGGGCGGCGGTATTTCGCTGGCTGACTGCTGCGGCATCATGCTCACGAAACGTGTCGGCGGAGTGCTTCTGACCTCCGACCACGGCGAGATGGACCCGGTCGCAAATAGGGTCTGCTCTATCCTTTTCATTAGATAATTGGATTTTGGATTAAAGGTTGAGCGGCTTTCAAATTGAATAATCCAGCTTCAGCTCTGTAGTAGCCCAACGCCAATCCAAAATCCAAAATCGAATTATGCCCAATCCTTTTAATAAGCTCGTCGCGCCGAGATTTCCTTCGGCGGCAATCGGATTCGAGAGCGGCAATGTGTCCATCGTTCAACTTGAGCGGCGTCGCGCCGTCTTCGCTTTGAAGCGCGCGGCTACCGTGACGCTCTCCGAAGCTCTGCTTAAGCCGAGTTTCGATGAATCGAATATTGCGGACGGAAACGAACTCGCCAACATTTTGACGGAGCTTGCGGCGAGCGCGGGGTTGCTCAAGCAGCGTCGCTGGTCTGTGGCTCTGCCGGAGGCTGCGACGCGCACGGTGATTCTTGGATTGGAGAGCGCGGTCTCTTCGCGGCGCGAGCTGGATGAAGTTTTGAGTTGGAAGACTGAGCGCAGCCTGGGCGTGCCGCTCGAAGAGTTGAGAGTAGAGCGCGAGCGTCTGCCGCCGGATGCGCAGGGCCGCCCGCGCTACATCGTGACGGCTGTGCGCGCGGGCGTGCTCTTAGAGTATGAGAGCGTCTTTGCCTCGCTCGGCTGGCGTGCGGGGCTTATCCTGCCGCGCCACATGGGAGAAGAGCAGTGGCTGCTGCAAAACGGCTCGCAGGGCGACTCGCTCCTCGTCTCTTCATACGCTGATGGTTTCACAGCCGTGCTGGTACGCCGCAATCAACCTCTGATCGTGCGCTCCGTCTTGTGCGAAGCGGAAGACAGAGACGATGAACTCTATCGCCTGCTGCTCTTCTACAGAGACCGCAGCGTCTCCGCAGATGATCACCTTGCGACATCATCGCTCGCTCTCGAAAGGCTGCTCGTCGTCGGCGAAGGATTCGGCAAAGAGCACGTCAGCGAGCTTGTCAACCAGACCTTAGATATTCACGTGCGCGCACTCAACGCGGAAGAGGTCGGCCTCGCGCTCCCCACAGGCGAACTCAACTTCGACGCCATCGCCGCGCCCGCAGGTCTGGCGACGCTCGCATGGTAAGACTGTCCGTTGTCCGTTGTCCGTAGTCAGTTGTTTTGAGTGTCTCGTATATTGAGCCGTTCATGCTTCAGCATTCATCTCAGCCATCACAAACAACGGACAACTGACTACGGACAACGGACAAAACCCGTGAAACTTTTAGTCGCTCAGCCGCGTAAAACCTGAGCATCATGAGTATGATTGCAGCATCCACCGGAATGAGTTTGAAGAGTTTGCAGTCGGTTGCCGATTGCGACCTTGTGACGCGCGCCGTCGCGGGACGCGAGGACGGTTTTGAGGAACTCGTGCGCCGTTACCAGAGACCCATCGCGGCCTACGTCTATCGCATGGTTGGCGATTACGAATCCGCGCTCGATTTGACGCAAGAGGTCTTCATCAAAATCTACGGCTCGCTCGCGCGCTACCGCCCGGAGTTTAAGTTCTCCACATGGATTTACAAGATTGCTCATAACGCCGCCGTGGACCACCTGCGCCGCAGCAGCACGCGCGAGCAGTCTTTGACCGCAGAATCTGACGGCGTGCAGTATGACCTGCCGATTGAGAGCGGACGGCTCACGCCTGAACAGGAGAGCATACGCGAAGAGCGGCGCGAAGAGATTGAGCGGGTCGTGCGCCAGCTTCCGTCTGCCTACAAAGAGTTGATCCTGCTTCGCCACGCTCACGACATGAGCTATGACGAGATTGCGGAAGTGATGGGCCTGCCCCTCGGCACAGTCAAGAACCGTCTGTTTCGAGCGCGCGAGATTATGCGAGCGCAGTTTGTCGAGCGAGGGATTACGAGCGTTTAGAGCGGAGCTTGAGAACAAAAGGGTCTTAAGTTTTAGGAGCCTTAGCCGTTGAAGATTCAAACATGAAGAGTTGCGAGAGAGAGAACATCGCCGCCTACTTGGACGGCGAACTCGACGCTGCAACCGCGCTGCGCTTTGAAGAGCATACGCGCGTGTGCGGCGATTGCGCGGCGGAATTGCGCGAGCAGAAACGTCTGCTCTGCGCGCTCGATTTCATGTTTGACGGGGGCGATCCGGCAATGGCTTTGCCAAAGAACTTTGCGCAGATTGTCGCGGCCCATGCGGAGAGCGACATGCGCGGCGTGCGCGAGAAATCTGAACGCAAGCTCGCGCTTCGTTTGTGTTTAGCCTTAGCTTCAATCTCTTTCCTGCTGCTTGGCGGCGCAGCTCTCAGTAATTATCTTCTCGGTCCTCTTCGTTTAATCTTCAAACAGGGTGGCAGCCTGCTCTCTTTCGCGGGCCACGCTCTCTACGATGTCGGCGCGGGCGCGGCGATTATCCTGCGCGCCTTCGGCGGCCACTTCATCTTTGAATCTCATCCCTTTGGTCTGCTGACAATCCTTCTTCTCCTCGCGGCGCTCCTGACGTTGCCACTTCTGATTGTGCGTTATCATCGCGCTCGAACCACGTGGGAAGGAGACGCGCACACGGCGGCGCGTTCTTGATAATCAACAGTGAACCAAATCTCGCTTGTTCATGGTCCGGATTTCTACCTTGCGCGCGGAGTCTGGAAACTCTGCGCCGCCCTCTTCGCGCTGCTCATCACAGTCATCGCCGTTCACGCGCAGGGAACAGAAAGCGCAGAGACCAGCGCGCCCATCATTGATGATCGCGCTCCTGTGATTGTCGAAGGCTTGAGTCAGGGAGATGTGTTCGGGTTCGGGAGGTCTGTGAAAATCACAGGCTCAGTGACGCATGGCGCGATGGCTTTCGGCGGCGATGTGATCGTCGAAGGCAGAGTCGAAGGCGATGTGGCCGCGATTGGCGGTTCTGTCATACAGCGCGAAGGCTCTTACATTGGCGGCGACGTGATCGTGATTGGCGGCGCATATCATCACGGCAAAAATGCGCCGGGCCGCAATCCTTCGAGCACGACGATGATGGTCGCGGGCTATGAGCAGGAGCTACGCAACATCGCGCGCAATCCTGCCAGCCTGTTGACGCCGCGCCTGTCGCTCGCATATCTGGGCCAGAGACTTCTCGCGGTGCTCTTCTGGTTCGTAGTCTCTTTAGCTCTCACCGCCGTGACGCCGGGCGCAGTCAGCCGCGCCGTCGCTCGTTTGCAACTGACAAACCTGAGAGTCGCTATCATAGGTTTCTTCGCTTCAGTCGTCATCGCCTTTGGAGTGCCCGTTTGTTTGAGATACCTGCCGACGGTTGTGAGCGCGCTCGTCGTCGTCTGTGCCGTGCTCTTGCTTGTGCTGGCGTACCTGTTCGGGCGCGTGGCGATTCATGCGGCGACAGGACGCTGGTTGCAGCGACAATTCTTCTCGGAGAAAAAACATTCGGAATCCGTCGCGCTGCTCCTGGGCGCGGGCTTCTGGGCCATCCTCCTCTCTCTGCCTTACATCTGGCCCATAGTCGTTGCCGGACTGCTCGTCACAAGCCTCGGCCTTGCGCTCACTGCACGCTACCGCGTTGGCTGGAAAAGAACAGTGTAGGGGCAGGGCAAGTCCGCAGCCCGCATAACTCACAGAAGAATTCAAACAGGATGGACAGGATAGACAGGATAA
>JBAWGU010000612.1:0-1781 GCA_049593215.1 Pyrinomonadaceae bacterium | reverse complement strand
GACAACTGACTGCGGACTACGGACAAATCTTTTATGTCAAAAATCAGAGTCCTTTCAGATCAGTTAGCTAATCAAATCGCTGCGGGTGAAGTGGTCGAGCGGCCCGCTTCAGTGGCGAAAGAGCTGGTGGAAAATTCTATTGACGCGGGCGCGCGTCGCATCAGTGTGGATGTGGAGGGCGGCGGGCGCAGGCTCTTGCGCATCACAGATGACGGCGAAGGGATGACGCGCGACGATGCCGTGCTCGCTTTCGAGCGCCATGCGACATCTAAGATTGCGCGCGCGGAAGACTTGAGCGCGATTGCCACGCTAGGGTTCAGAGGCGAAGCTCTCGCCTCAATCGCTTCGGTCGCGCGCGTGGAATTATTGACGAAGACGGACGGTGAAGCGGCTGGCACGCGCGTGCTGATTGAAGGCGGGCGGATGCGCGACGTGAAAGACGCGGCGCACCCGCGCGGCACAACCCTTACTGTGCGCGATCTCTTCTTCAACGTCCCTGCGCGTAGAAAATTTTTGCGCTCCGAAGCAACGGAAACTTTTCATCTCACGAATCTGGTCACACACTACGCGCTCGCGCATCCTGAGATAGCATTCACTTTAACCAACAACGGCCGCGAGACCTTGCGCTGCGCTCCTGCGAAAGATTTACGCGAACGCGCTTATCAGATTTTCGGCACAGAGTTTCTGGAAAATCTTTTAGAGGTTGACGGCGGAAATGAAATGGTTGCGCGGGTGCGCGGCTTCGTCTCTGCGCCGCGCGAGCGCAGAACTTCGCGCGACGCGCAGTATCTTTTCATCAACGGTCGTTTCGTGCGTGACCGCTTAATCGGGCGCGCACTCTCCGAAGGCTATCGCTCCGTCTTGCCGCACGGAGTCTATCCTGTCGCGCTTCTTTTTCTTGATGTGCCGCTCGAAGAGGTTGATGTCAACGTGCATCCTGCGAAGACTGAGGTTCGCTTTCGCCGCGCCGCAGCAGTCTCGGATGCCGTGCGCGAAGCCGTGCGCTCTTCGCTCGCCAGCGCAGGCTACCTGCGCGACATAGAGTTTTCTGCTTCACTCTCAACGCGCAGCAGCGTTGATGCAAGCGAAGTTGAAGAAAATGCTGGTAAAGATTCTTCGTGGTCTTCTCAGAATGCTGAGAGGGCAGACTTCGCTTTTGACACGCGCCTCGTTGCGGAGATGCCAGCGCGCAATGATCTGAGGTCGAACGAAGCGGGTTCTGATGCGTCTTCAAAGCCTGAACAGAACCGTATAGAGTTTGGCATTGATAACGCGACGGATGAGATTAGCCTGAGAGAAGAAACGCAAGATGAGCGAACCGCAGTCTCACTGAACGAGCAGCCAGCATCGTCTTCAAGCATCACCGAAAATCGGGCGACGAACGATGCGGCTTACCTGCGCCTTGATGTTCCGTTGCCGCCGATTGTCTCAATCTCGCATCAGGTGCGCGAAGTTCCCGTTGAGTCTGTCAGCACAGACATTCGCCCGCTCGGACAGATCGAAGAGAGTTACATTCTGGCGACGGATGCGGAAGGGTTACTACTCATTGACCAGCACGCGGCGCACGAGCGTGTGCTGTTTGACAAGTATCACAGGCTCGAAGGCCAGCGAGCCGTAGAATCACAAAACCTGCTCATCCCTGAAACCTTCGACCTCACGCCAGCACAGGCCGCAGCCTTCGACACGGTTGTGGAAGAGTTGGAAGCCTACGGCTTCGGCTTGATGCGTCTCTCAGGCCGCACGGTTGCGATTCGCGCCGTGCCTGCCGACTTGCCTGCGGG
>JBAWGU010000611.1:0-2935 GCA_049593215.1 Pyrinomonadaceae bacterium | reverse complement strand
GTTGCATATCAAGCAGGCGGACCACGAGAAGGTGATGTCCGCGCTTGCAGATGAGGACCGCGCTTTGATGAGCAGTCCGAATCTACAGCTAACGGCAGAGAAGCGTCTTCAACTTGAGACCTACAAGCACGCGCTCGAAAGCTATCTGGAAGAGTTGGCGGCAGACGGCACGCCGGATGATCTTTTGATACGCGAGTTGAGGCGCGAGTATCGCGTAACTAAAAAAGAGCATGAGACTGTGCTTGACGAGTTGCTCGGCGGTGAGCATGGCGTGGCCGCGCGTCTCGCGGAAGAAGTGGCGACGATTGAGCGGTCCGCGCAGACGATTCAAATTCTTGAGTTCAATCCGACGCCGACGCACGACTTTCTGGCCTTCCTGCTTCAGCGTCGTCGCGCGCGTTCAGCCGAGAGTTTGATGCGCGCCTTGAGTTTCGCGCTTGAGACGGATGAGATCAATGCTATGCGCGATGCTTTGTGCAGTGGCGACGAGGCGCAGCGCGGTTCTGTTGTCGGACACTTGCGAGCGCATCTCTCGCCGACCATTGCGGAGCGTCTGTTTAAGACTCAACGCGAGACCGCGCTGATTGAATCTTCGATGCCGACGCTGACAGACATCCTGAGCGCACGCACGCACAGCACAGACCCTTACATTCGCGCCGTCGCGCTCTATGCGATGAGCCAGCGCGGCGCGGTTGATGACGCGACGCTCGTGCGCATGTCGCAGGACGAGCACGAGATTGTGCGCGAGACTGCCACGCATTTGCGCGAGCGCGCGGGAAGCGAAAAGAGCGAGGCGGGCGCGCATCCACATCTCAGCAATGTTGAGAAGATGCTCGCTCTGCGGACCACTCCAATCTTCTCAAGCCTCGCGCCTGAAGGCTTGGCGGAGCTTGCGCGCGCAGGCGTTGAAGACGCATACGCGCCCGGCCAGACCCTCTGCATCGAAGGCGAGCCGGGCAACGAAGTTTTCATACTGCTCTCAGGCGACGTGAAGATTCTCTATGAGGACGGCGCGAACCAGAGAGTTGTGGCAGAGGAGCGCGCGGGCGGGTTCGTCGGCGAGATGTCTGCCCTCGACCCCGCGCCGCGCTCTGCGACAGTCATCGGCGGAGAGAACGGTGTGAGAGTCCTGCGCCTGAACGGCATAGCGTTTCGCAACGCGCTTGATGCAAATCCGAGCATCGCCGCCAGCGTCATTCGCACACTCGCGCAACGCCTGCGCCAGACGCATCAAAACTGAAGCAGGCCAAGTACCTTCTCTCTCTCGGCTTTACCTAGCGGCGGCTTTTGCCTTTAGACTTTGCGCCACCCTTTTTCGCGGCAGCTTTCTTCGCGCCGCCTTTCTTCGCGCTACCTTTAGTTTTGCCACGGGCTTTGGATGCGCCTTTAGCTTTACCTTTGGCTTTGGATGCGCTGCTTTTTTTGCTGGCTCTGGCTACAGCCTTTCGTGGAGCTACAGGGCTGCTTGCACTGATGACATCCTTTGGATAGATCGTCGCCATGAAATCATAATCCGATTGATCAATGTCCATACCTCCGAGGATCGGTTTGCCGTCCTTCGTGATGGTGTCGGGAATCTGGTAGCACATAATCGAATTCGGATCATCATGGGCGGTGCCAAGCAGGGAGGATTCCTGAATGGGCGTGAGCACCTGTCGGCGCACGGTGGCCTCGTCCCATCCCTGCGTCGCTTCGTAGTAAGCAATCGCTTTCGGCACGTCTATCAGATCAACCAGCTCTTTTCGCATGTGCTCATGCGGACAGCCGAGGGTATGGCCTGTCTCATGGCGTACAACTCTGAAGAACTCAGACTCCGGCATCTCCATCGTGAACCCGTCAAGGTTCATGGTTGGCTTGTCTGGATGAATGTTAAGAATATCTACTCCAAGGAACGACCAATTGCCATCATCCAGTACGCGAGTGATGCGTACTTGCGGATCAGTCTGCGTCTCAGTGAATTCGACATTGGTTGTTTTGTTCCAGGCGTTCATGTGCGACAGGATTCGCTTTCGCAAATCTGATGGCGGGTTATCAAGAAACCCGACGGTCAAACGCACGCCTTTGGTATGCCAGTACTTCGTAGTCACCACCGCTATGCGTTCTTTAGTTGGTTCGAATCCCGGCACGATCATCGCCAACCGCTCAAGTCTGGGGCGATTTGTCGGGTTAATCTGGATGGCCCTTTCGGCTGCGGGAACCAACAGGTGAGAGGGCAACGCTTTGGGTATGCAAACAACCGGGTCGCGCGGCGCTTTGCTCATAATTTAGCTCCTTTTAATCATTCGTCGTAGATTTAGTCGAGATGAGTCGCTAACGTTCAGGAGGTCATCTCTGCTTGGAGTGAGAAAAACAAGACTTTCATTTCAGAATCAACTATCGCCATTGGCCTCTGAACAGCATTCGGAGAATGCCTGACGATATTTATCAGGGATGGGCGTGGCCTTGCGCTCGTCCAGATTCATTGCGACGTGAACGTTTGCGGCACGCGCGCACAATGCGCCGTCACTCACGCGCTCGATGCTGTACTCAAACGTTGCCGAGCTATTGCCTATGCGCGAAACATAAACGGCCACGTCCGCTTCGTCGCCGTAAAAGAGCGGGCTGAAGAATTCCGTCTCTGTCTTCACCGTTGGAAATCCTAAACGCTCATCGGCAATCAACCTGTCATACGTAATTCCACAACGCGCCGCGAAAAACTCTTCTAACGCGATGTGGAAGTAATGAAAAATCACAGGGTAATAGACCAGCCCGGCAGGGTCCGTCTCGCCAAAGCGAACTTTGATGCGCGTCTTAAAAAGCATAGAAATATTACGGTATCCAAACGCGTGCGACTACATTTAATGAGCGTTTAGAGACGGGCTGTGCCCGCCGCTTCAACTTGCGACGGCGGGCAAGCCCGCCTCTAAACGGTCGCACTCTATTGATAACCGTAATA
>JBAWGU010000610.1:0-2217 GCA_049593215.1 Pyrinomonadaceae bacterium | reverse complement strand
ATCGAATCCTGCGCCTTGAATCCTTCTAAAAAATCTGCGGGCATGAAAGTGTCCGCGTCTTCAACCGTGAGCGGAATCTCCGTGACGATCCACTTGTCTATCTCTTCCTGAAAACTTTTGTAAACCTGCACCCCGCCGATGATGTAGAGATCGCAGGCCAGATAGTTCTTCAAATTCAAGACGGAGAGTTTATCTCTTAAGACAATCAAGCCCTCTTGAGATTCAACCTCTGACGCTCTGCTCAAGACGATATTCAACCTCTCCTTCAAAGGTTTTTTCAGCGAGAGCCAAGTCCGCCTGCCCATCACGCAGGCGTTTCCGATAGTTTGCTGCTTGAAGAATTTCAGATCGGCAGAGTAGTGCCACGGAATCGAGCCTCCACGCCCGATAGCTCCGTTTCTATCAACTGCGACGATTCCTATGACGGACATAATTGATTCAGACCGCGACGGGCGCGGCAATCTTGCCGTGCGATTGATAGTTGACGAGCTTCAGATTTTCGTAACGAATGGAAAGCAAGCCTGCTAAACCTCGCAGACGTTTCTCTTCATCGATGATTTCGAGACGCGGCAACGCGAGAGGCTCGCGCGACAGTAGTTCTTCGACCTGTTGCAGATGATTTGAGTAGATATGATAGTCGCCGAGCGTGTAGATAAGCTCGCCAACCTCCAATTCGCAGACGTGCGCGACCATGTGCATCAAGAGCGCGTATGAGCTGATGTTGAAAGGCACGCCAAGAAACGCGTCAGCCGAGCGTTGATAAAGCTGGCAATGCAGAATCTTTTCCTGCTCGACTTTGAATTGAAAGAGCGTGTGGCAGGGTGGAAGATCAACCATCTCCGCCTGCTCAGGATTCCAGCCCGTGACAATCAGGCGTCGGCTGTTCGGATTCTTCAAGATGTTTTCAATCAAGCGCGCAATCTGGTCAACGCCGTCTCTCTCAGGATAGTGGCCGCCGAACGAACGCCAGAGATAGCCGTAGATTGGACCAAGATCGCCCGGCTCACGGCCAAAGCGTTTTGTGTGTTCCATGTCAGCCCACTCGGCCCAGATGTCCACGCCTCGCGCTCGCAAGTTTGCTTCGTTGGTGTCGCCGGAGAGAAACCAGAACATCTCCTCTGCGACCCATCTGAAAGGAATCTTTTTAGTTGTGACAATCGGAAAACCTTCGCGCAGACGAAAGCGTGTTTGATAGCCGAAGTGCGAGATTGTGCCAACGCCCGTGCGGTCTTTGTGCTCCGTGCCGTGCGCGAGAATTGATTTGAGCAGGTCTTGATACTGTTTCATAACTGAAAGTCAAATAACGAACACTGCGCTTCGTTGTCAAGAGAAACTTGAACTGCATCGAATGATACGTCAATGCCGGGCATGATAAGCTACGTGGGTTCTCCTGATGCCAAAGAAGAAATCAAAGAGATCGGATGAGAGAGTATAACCTCTGCTTTCTGGGTTTCGGCAACGTAGGCCGCGCGCTTGCGCGACTGCTGCAAGATAAATCCGAAGAGATGCGCGAACAGTTTGGCCTAACCTGGCGCATCACGGGCGTTGCGACGCGGCGCATGGGATGGATTACTTCGCCTGACGGGATTGATGTGGATGAAATCCTTGCTGGCAAAAATGTTTCGCAGGTTGTGCCCGCGCCTGACAATGTTCGTGACTGGTTGAGAGCGGCACGCGCAGATGTTCTGTTTGAGACGACTTCGCTTGAGCCGTTTACGGGGCAGCCTGCAATCGAGCATATACGCGCGGCTTTAGAGAGCGGGGCGCACGCGATTACTGCAAACAAAGGCGCGGTCGTTCACGGCTTTGAAGAGTTGAGCGCGCTCGCCGCGACGCGCAGCAAACGTTTCATGTTCGAGGCAACGGTTGCAGACTGCCTGCCTGTCTTCTCGCTCTTTCGTGAGACGCTGCCAGCCGCGCGTTTGCTCTCCTTTCGCGCCGTCTTGAATTCGACAACGAACATTATTCTTGAAGAGATTGAGCGTGGACGCACGTTTGACGAAGGCGTGGCGCGTGCGCAGGCTCTCGGTGTCACCGAAACTGATCCGGGTTATGACGTTGACGGCCTGGACTCTGCTGTCAAAGTCTGCGCGCTCGCGCGAGTCTTGATGAACGCGCCTTTGATGCTGGAAGAAATTCAGAGAGAGGGCATACGCCATCTGAGCGTTGAGAGCATACGCGAGGCGCGCGCAGCCGGAACGCCTTTCAAGCTCATCT
>JBAWGU010000609.1:0-4856 GCA_049593215.1 Pyrinomonadaceae bacterium | reverse complement strand
GCCCTGCCCCTACATTAATTTCTCAAAGGCTTTCCGGTCTTGAGCATGTGCGCGATACGCTCCTGCGTCTTGCGCTGTCCCGCAAGAGAGAGAAACGCTTCGCGCTCCAAATCTAAAAGGTACTGTTCGCTGACGCGTGTCGAATGATTCAAGTCGCCGCCCGTCATAATGCGCGCGAGCTTTTCGCCAATCAATGCGTCGTGGTCGGAGATGAAGCCGCCGCGCTTCATTTGATGTATGCCGAGCTTCAGTGTCGAGAGCGCAGTCTGGCCGAGCGCAGGGATGTCTGTGCGCGGCTGGGCTTCAACGTAACCGCTCGCGGCGAGCGCAAGCACTTCCTGCTTGGCATCTGCGATGAGACGGTCTGTGTTCATGGAGATCGTGTCGTCTGGTCCAAGTATTCCGAATGTGCGCGCCTCTTCCGCAGAGGTTGCGACCTTTGCCATAGCGACAGTCTCAAACGCGCGCTTGATGAAAGGAAAAGGGTCCGCATCAGTCATATCTTTCGGAATCGAATCGAGCGCGCGCAGGGTCATCTCCTTCGTGCCGCCGCCAGCAGGGATGATGCCGACGCCGACTTCAACGAGGCCGATGTAAGTTTCAGCCGCAGCGCGCACGCGGTCAGCGTGCAGGACCATCTCGCAGCCGCCGCCGAAAGTCATTTGAAACGGCGCGACCACGACAGGCTTAGGTGAATAGCGCAGGCTCATCGTCGAGTTCTGAAAGACGCGCACCATCATGTCCAACTCTTCCCAGTTCTCGTCCTGCGCCTCCATCAGCATCAGCATCAAATTCGCGCCGACGCAAAAGTTCACGCCCTGATTGCCCACCACGAGGCCGACAAAATTCTTCTCAACTTCGGAGAGCGCAGCCTTCAACATCTGTAGCGTGTCGCCGCCGATTGAGTTCATCTTAGAATGAAACTCAAGACAGGCCACGCCGTCGCCAATGTCAATCAGAGACGCGCCCGCGTTCTTCCTGATCACGCCCGTGCGGTCTTTGACGGATTTAAGAATGATTGTGCCGGGAAGATCGTTTAGCGGAACGTAACTGTTCGTGCGGAAATCAAAGTATAGTTTCTGGCCCTGCTCTGTTTTATAAAAAGAGGTTGCACCGGCTTCCAACAACTTCTGAACATTCTCAGGGATGCTCTGGCCCTCTTCCTTCATCCGCGCGACAGATTTTTCAAGTCCTATCGCGTCCCATGCTTCAAACGGCCCCAACTCCCAACCAAAACCCCAGCGCATCGCGCGGTCAACTTCCAGAACGGTGTCCGCGATTTCAGGAATGCGCGCGGCAGCGTAACGAAGCGTGCGCGAAAATGTCTTCCATAAAAACTGGCCGACGCGATCTTTGGACCACGTAAGAGCCTTGATGCGCTCTCGTGTGTCCTCTATGTTTTTCGCCATGTCGAGCGGAGGCAGTTTAACTTTTTGAGAAGGACGATATTCGAGCGTTGCCACATCAAGCGTCCAGATGTCCTGCTTCTCGCCCTCGCCCTTCTGCTTACGATAGAAGCCGCCTTTCGTTTTATTTCCAAGAATGCCGCGCCCGATCATCTGCGTTAAGAACTCAGGCGCGATGAACACCTCGCGCTCTTCATCTTCAGGCAGAGCCTCGTAAAGATTTCTGATAACGTGGCCGAAGACATCCAATCCGACCAGATCAAACGTGCGGAAGGTCGCACTCTTCGGGCGGCCCACAGCCTGCCCCGTTATCTTGTCCACTTCTTCAATCGTGTAGCCGTCTTCGAGCATCGTCTTGATTGTCACGAGCGCGCCGAACGTGCCAATGCGGTTGGCGATAAAGTTTGGACGATCTTTCGCCGCGACGACGCCTTTGCCGAGACGTTGATCCAGAAAGCCGAACATCGAACAGGAGATTTCAGGCTTCGTCCATTCGGTGCGAATCAGTTCGACAAGATGAAGATAACGAGGCGGGTTGAAAAAATGTATGCCTAAAAAATGTTGGCGGAAATCTTCTGAAAAGCCTTCGGCGATCTGTTGAATCGGAATGCCACTGGTATTCGATGCGACGACCGAGCCGGGTTTTCTATTCTGCTCGACGCGCTTGAAAAGCTCTCGCTTGATTTCCAGATTCTCAACGACGGCTTCGATGATAAGGTCGCACTCTTTCAGCTTTGCCATGTCGTCATCGAAATTGCCAACGCTGACAAGCGAAGCCGCTTCGGGTGTAAAGAAGGCTGCGGGCTTTGCTTTCTTAGCCGCTTCAAGTCCCGCGCGGGCGATGCGGTTGCGCACCTCTTTCGATTCGAGCGTCAACCCTCGTGCCTGTTCTTCCGGCGTCAACTCGCGCGGCGCGATGTCTAATAAGATTGTGGGGATACGCGCGTTTGCAAGATGCGCGGCAATCTGCGCCCCCATCGTGCCTGCGCCCAGAACGGCAGCCTTTTCAATCCTCAGCATTATTTAATAAGTACCTTTCCGATAATAGACGACGAGAGAAATAAGAACGTAGCGAGGAGCCTATCATACTGAATGAGCATTCATTCAGCAAGCTTCGCTATCAAGTTTCATTGCTTGAGGGCGCAGTTGCGCTTTGTCAGTTCGGTCATAAACCCTGAATTGATGGTCATAAATCCCGAAAAATTCGGTCATAAAGGATGAATCGAGATAGGTCAGGGAAGGGTCTTTAATAATGAACCTACTTACAAATCTCTTTAAAAGCTGGTGCTAACAGCTAAACTCGGCCAACACCCACTTATATTCTGTTTAAGTCCTTCACAAAGGGTGGACTCTGCTTGATGTGGGCGTGCCAATATCATTGCATTGACACCTTCCTATCATAGGACTTTTCAGAGGACTTCTCGCAGCATTGCAGCGAAAGAGTACTCGCGCATTAGGTCGTTGGCCTAAAAGCTTCCCAACCAGAGTGATTCACCTATGTGTTTAGTTGTAAGTAATAAACCTGTCAGGGACGATAGGATTGCTTTGTTACTCCAGTAACACTCAACCGGTAACGCAGCATTGAGGTGGTCGCGCCATATTTTCTCTCCGCAGCCTTTGTATCCATGTTTTGTCGATGAATCAAAAGTACTGCTGGGCGCGGAAGAAGGAGGCATCCTGTTAGCCACATTGCTTCCTCTTCTTGCTGCTTATCATATGTATTGAGCAGCAAGAGTCCGTCTTCTGTGACATCTATACGCCCTAGTTTGTGACCAATTAGAATATGAGAAATTTCATGCATGAGGTCGCTCGCACGTCTGCCGTCAGAGTGGGCAGAATTAGATATGATTATTTTTTTCGATCCTACGTTGATGGTTACAGCAGACCAACTTTCAGGGTCCTCTTCTAAAAGAGTTCTTAAACATTCTGAGTCAATACCTGGAATGCTCTCAACATTCCAAATCTCTATCCCCAAGTGTTGTGCCAGATCCAATGGATTGAGGGGATCAAAAGGCCGAAGCTTTAATACTCGACGCTGCTCCACCGCAACCTTTTCGCACCAGCTCTTAAAGCCGCGCGCAAACATACTATTGATTTTCCCTTTCCATCACTTCTGCGGCCCTGTGTGCGGCCAGAATCATCTGCGCTAATGCTTTGGCGGTTTTTGGAGTTAGAGTTTGTTCTTTTCTAAAATGAACAGTTACTTTAGGTGATGAGTGAGTGGCCGGTTTAACTTCTAACACTTCGCCAGGATCAATCTTGAGCCATTTACAGATTTTACCGAAAGTATCAAGGTCTGGCAGGTAACCTCGCTCGACACGGGATAAAGTGGCGTGGCTAATGCCAATTTCTCTAGCTACTTCCCGAATGCCCCTGCCACCACGCTTCTCTATCAATCTACTGCCCAAGTTATGCAGAGTAGTTTTAGACATAGGCTTAGCTCCGTTGGCTCACTTGTGAGACACAATAGGTTGACATATAAGACAAAAAGGATGTAAAATTTAACTCCGACGGCACGGATGTCAAGCATTTCGACCTAGTAATTGACATCTCTAAAAGGAAAGTGTTGTCGGGTGTTTGGTCACACGCATCAAATCCATCCTGACATTTTCCTACGGCAAGTCAACAACGTATTTTCCCCTCGCGTGTAAGAACCTATCCTAGCGCTTTTTGAATTTTGGTGCGCACGACTAATTTCTAAGTGCTCATTTTAACCGAAGGGTACAAGCCATCTCAGATCAGGCCCATACTCTTAAAGTCTGAAACAACTGTTCGATTTAGTCAATAAGGAAAGATTTTGCAGTTAGCGCGCGCGGCGTCAATAGCCTACTCAAATTCCTTTTAGTCGCCAGTTCAGACATAGCATGAAAGGCGAAAAATTATCATGTTGGTTTTGGAATCTATTAATCAGCAGCTAGATGATCTTCTTGAACGGATTGGCGAAAAGTTGCAACTTAGCCCTACTAGGTACCAGCAAGCTGAAAGCAGGTATCACGCAGTTGGAGATTGGTTAAGTGCTGAAGACAGCACTCTAGCAACTTTTGATCCGGTAATCTATCCGCAAGGATCAATGAAGATCGGTACCACTGTGCGACCTCGCGGGCGTCAGGCACATGATCTTGACTTCGTGCTGGAGCTAAAGGCGGACTGGCGGCTCTTCCCTAGACCTGTAGTACTGCTGGATATGGTCGAGCATAGGCTCCGCGAGCACAAAATTTATCGTGAAATGATTGAGCGTAAGAACAGATGTATGCGTATTATTTACGCTAATGAGTTTCACTTAGATATTCTTCCTGCCTGTCCGAACCCTTCCGCTGGGTTGCACTGCGTTTTGGTCCCGGACTGTGCTGCGGAAGGTTGGAAGCACAGCAACCCAAAAGGCTATGCCCTCTGGTTTGAGAGAACCGCAGAGACTAAGCGAGCAGAATTCAGGAAACAGATTGAACCACT
>JBAWGU010000608.1:0-10555 GCA_049593215.1 Pyrinomonadaceae bacterium | reverse complement strand
AATGAGTCAATGAATCAATTCTTCTTATCCTGTCTATCCTGTCCATCCCTGTTTGAATTTTCTGTGAATAGAGCGGGCAGGGACAAGCCCTGCCCCTACAGTTATTGTATCCTCTCCATCCCGTTCATATACGGGCGCAACGCTTCTGGAATCACAACAGAGCCGTCAGCTTGCTGGTAGTTTTCGAGAATCGCAACCCATGTGCGCCCGATGGCGAGGCCCGAACCGTTGAGCGTGTGGACGTACTCAGGCTTTGTACCGCCCGCGCGACGAAAACGAATCTGAGCGCGGCGAGCTTGAAATGATTCGTAGTTCGAGCATGAAGAGATTTCGCGGAAAGTGTTCTGCGAAGGCAGCCAGACCTCTATGTCGTAAGTCTTGGCAGAGCCGAAGCCTATGTCGCCTGTCGAGAGCGTGACAATACGATGATGCAGGCCGAGCCTTTGCAAGACTGTCTCGGCATTGCGCGTCAGAGATTCCAACTCTTCATAAGAATTTTCAGGCAGAGCGTATTTGACAAGCTCTACTTTCTCGAACTGGTGCTGGCGAATCACGCCGCGCGTGTCGCGCCCGTAGCTTCCCGCTTCGGAACGAAAGCAGGGCGTGTATGCAGCCCACTTCATAGGAAGCTGCGCGGCGTCCAGAATCTCTTCGCTGTGATAGTTCGTCACAGGCACTTCTGCTGTCGGAATAAGAAAGAGGTCGCGCTCGTCGTCAAGCCTGAAAAGGTCTTCCTCAAATTTCGGGAGTTGTCCCGTGCCGAAAAGCGACTTGCGATTAACGATGAAGGGCGGCAGCGTCTCCGTATAGCCATGCTCGCGCGTATGAAGCTCAAGCATAAAGTTGACGAGCGCGCGTTCCAGCCTCGCGCCCGCGCCGTTAAGAATGGCAAAGCGCGCCGCAGCAATCTTGCTCGCGCGTTCAAGATCGAGAATGCCGAGCGCAGTTCCCAAGTCAACGTGGTCCTTCGGCTCGAAATCAAAAGCGGGCGGTGCGCCCCAGCGACGCACCTCAGTGTTCGCGCTCTCATCCGTCCCGACAGGCACGCTCTCGTGCGGCACGTTCGGAAGCGTCGAAAGCATCTCGCTCATGCGCGTTTCCGCCGCGTCGCGCGCCTTGTCCAACTCTGCGATACGCTCTTTCAGTTGGCCCACTGCCTGCTTGCGCGCCTCTGCCTCTTCGCGCTTGCCCTCTTTCATCAACGCGCCAATCTCGCGGCTCGCAGAGTTGCGCTCCGCGTTGAGTTGGTCCGATTCTGCGATGACGCGGCGACGCTCTGTGTCCGCCTCTGCAAAATCGTCCAGACCCGCAGTCGGAAAGTTGCGCGCCTCAAGCGCAGCACGCACCTTATCTAAATTTTCCCGCACGAAGTTGAGATCGAGCATTTGATGCAGTCCTTCTATCTATGGTATGACTTACGCCTTTTCAAAGTGTCAGACGAAAAACTTCAAGCTAACGGACGCTCTGCGCGCCTGTCAAGCAAGGGATAGTTGAATCGCTTAACGCAACTTTCGTTTGCGCTTTTGAATTAAGGTCAGAACCGTTCAGGGGAGATTTTATTCGCCATGCCACAGAAGATTCGTAAGGCTGTGTTTCCGGCGGCGGGCCTCGGCACGCGCTTTCTGCCAGCCACCAAGGCGTCTCCGAAAGAGATGCTGCCGCTCGTTGACAAGCCGCTCATACAGTACGTCGTCGAAGAGGCTGTCGCTTCCGGCATCGAGTCAATCATCATCGTCACAGGTCGCGGCAAGACGGCCATCGAAGACCATTTCGATATTTCTTTCGAGATGGAGCAACTGCTCAGAGAGCGCGGAAAAGAAAAAGCTCTCAAAGAGATTCACGCCATCTCCGAAATCGCGCGCATCAGTTATGTGCGACAACGCGAAGCTCTCGGTCTCGGCCACGCCATTTTTCAAGCGCGCGATTTTGTTGAAGAAGAGCCGTTCGCAGTCCTGCTCAGCGACGACATTGTTGATGCGGAAGTGCCCGCGCTCCGTCAGATGCTTGATGTATATGAGAAGTATGATGCGCCCGTTCTCGGCACGATGCAGGTTGCGGGCGAAGCTATCTCGCGCTTCGGCGTAATTGATGCGGAAGAAGTTAGCGAAGGAGTTTTCAAGATTAAAGACATGGTCGAGAAACCTCCCTTCGCTGAAGCTCCCTCAGACCTCGCCATCATCGGACGCTACATCCTGACCCCCGACATCTTTGAAGAGCTAGAGCGCACACGCCCCGGCGCGGGCGGCGAAATTCAGATTACAGACGCAATGCGCGCTCTCTTAAAGAAGCGTCCCTTTTATGCCGTACGATTCAAAGGCACGCGCCACGATGCAGGCGACAAACTAGGCTTCCTCATCGCTACCGTTGAGTTTGCCTTGAAACGCACGGACCTTGCGCCGGAGTTTATAGAGTATCTGCGTTCACTGAAGCTGTAGAAATCATCTATCAGTCAGACACCGGCTTTGGCTGATTACTGATTGCTGAGTGCTGAGCGTATATCAAATGGAGGAAGAAAACTTTGAGCGATTCGGACAAACCTTTCAAGGGCAAAGCAGCCATCGTCACAGGTGCAACGCGCGGCATCGGTCGCGCCATCGCGTTGGAGCTTGCGCGGCGCGGCGCGGATGTCGCTTTCAACTACGCGAAGAGCGCGGAAGCCGCAGACGCTTTGAAAGCGGAACTTGAAGCGTTGGGCGTGCGCGTCCTCTCCGTGCAGTGCGACGTGGCGCAGACAGAAGCCACCGCAGAGATGGTCAAACAGACCAAAGACGCATTCGGGCGCATAGATTTTCTGGTCAACAACGCAGGCATCACGCGCGACAACCTGATCCTTCGCATGAAAGAAGATGACTGGGACGCCGTGATTGACACCAACTTGAAAGGAGCCTGGAACTTTGCGAAGGCTGCTCTGCGCACAATGCTCAGGCAGGAAGGGGGCGGCTCTGTCTTAAATATTTCTTCGATTAGCGGGCGCGTCGGGATGGCTGGGCAGTCAAACTATTCTGCGTCGAAGGCGGGCATGATCGGTTTGACCAAAGCCCTTGCCAAAGAGGTTGCAAGTCGCAAGGTGACTGTCAATGCGCTCGCGCTCGGACTTGTCGCAACAGAGATGTCTGACGCGCTTGATGAGAGTTACCGTACAAAGTTGCTCGAACAGATTCCGCTCGGTCGTTTCGCAGAACCCGAAGAGGTTGCACGCATCGCCTGCTTCCTGCTCTCGGAAGATGCGCGCTACATCACGGGACAGGTACTACAGGCGGACGGCGGCTTGGCAATGTGAGAGGATATGTAAGCAAAGCTGGGAGAAGTGTATGTCAAAAGGCAATCACAACTTTAAGTTTAGCGACATTGAACTCTGGATTATAAGAGTGGCAAGTGTGGCCTTCCTCATCCTCATGCTCCTCAAGCTCTTCAAAGCAGAAATTGCATCCTGGTGATTGGCCTTGAGAAACATCGAATGCTAAAAGTTCTAAATGACTCATCACTTAGATTCTGAGAAGATAATTAAACGGCATCTCTGTTACTTATCTCTAAAAAGAGGGAACCCCGTCAACCTTTGCAGATTGACGGGGCTTAAATTTTTTTCGGGCAGGCTCGGGGATTCAGGGTGGCTTGGTAAAGAACTGAGAATCGTTACTTACGACCGATCCCGTGTTAAGGTGGCGCGTTGGTACGGGCGAGATAATTCCATGCGACTGGCTATAAAAAGTAGCGCCAAGCATTTGAAACCCACGCACTCTCTTCACCGAAGGGTTCCTGCTGGAATCGTTTACAGCCACTTAGTTCAATGAGCTATAAATGTCACCGAAGCTTGTTTATTTGGTGCCGTGCTTCAGTATGTGTGAAATTATACCGAAGTTTTGTGAGATGTCAAGCATAATTTTCACCCAATCTCAATATTTTTGTAACAAATGAAAAAGGGGTGATAAGCCTGTTTATAGTCAGGTGAAGCCAGCCATGCTGGAAATATAAGTGAAATAAGGCGAAAACAGTGTTTCACTCAGTGGCAGGGCGTGCTATAAAGCAGACTTGAATTGTCCGAGTTCTGGTAAAATCTTTTCAAAATTTCTGAGTTCCGAGCGATCAAGAGAGCTGGCGGCTGATTACCGAGACGCTTGCGGGAACAATCGAGCGCAGTGTCAGCCGTGATATTAGAGCTTCGACGCTGGGCCAGCAACCGATTTTGATGGGCGCGCTTAGTCTTGTCCTTGCGCGAAAGTTTGCGTTTACCTGAGAGGCATAATAATCGTTCTGGAATTTAAACTGCGCTCGCCGCCATTAGCCAACACGGGCGGTGCGCTTCCGTCGAGGGAGGAATAGAGTGGCGAACCGTCGGCTCTTCTTTGCATTCACTTTCTGTTTTCTCTTTCTCTCGCAAAATCTCTTTTCATCTCCGGCGCAAGCTCAAATGCAACAGACATGGACGCCTAAATTTTCTCTGCGCAAGAGCGGCCTGGAGCTTGAGCGTCGCACACAGGCTGGCAGCTTCTTCGATGTTCTGGGCCGCAAATCAGCCGCGTTCGGTTACGAGCATCGCCCGCTCGAAGCATGGGTCTATCCAATGAAGCTGCTGGATGATTTCGAGCTTTCATTTCGCGTCGAAGGCTACCCGCTGGAATTTCGCGCTTCGGAAATAGCCACACACATCAACGTGCGGCCCGAAGCGACCACCTTCACCTACTCGCACGCCGCCTTCACCGTGCGGCAGATCATCTATGCTCCGGTGGACGAGCCGGGCCTCGTCATGCTCCTCGATGTCAAAAGCGTCCTGCCGATGACGATAGGCGTTTCGTTCAAACCAAAGCTGAAGCTCAGTTGGCCCGCAGGCTTGATGACGGGCAACATCGGATGGGATGAGAAGCAGCATGTGTATTACATCACGGAAGAGTCAAGACGCTTTGCCGGAGTAATCGGCTCGCCTGCCGCACGAGACGCTTCCCTGATGCCCTATCAGGAAGAGCCGCGCGATGTCCCTTCACGCTTCCAGATAGAGACTTCACCGGAAGAATTAAGGACCAGCTATATTCCCATCATCATCGCCGGAAGCGTCGAGGGACGCGAGAAAGCAAAGGCCACTTATGATCATCTGCTAAGCTCCGTGCAATCTCTTTACGAAAAAAACGTCGCCTACTATGAACGATTGCAAAATGAGACGACGACCATACGGACGCCTGACGAGCGATTCAACACGGCATTCAGTTGGGCCAAGGTCGGCGTTGACAAAGGCATCGCCACCAATCCCTATCTGGGCACGGGACTCTTGGCAGGCTTTCGCACATCGGGCGAAAGCGAGCGGCCCGGCTTCGCCTGGTACTTCGGACGCGACGCGATGTGGACGGCGCTGGCGATTAATTCTTACGGCGATTTTCGCTCAACGCGCATGGCGCTCGAATTCCTGAAACAGTTTCAGCGCGCCGACGGCAAAATCCCGCACGAGATTTCGCAGAGCGCATCGCTCATCCCGTGGTTTACGGATTACGAATACCCCTGGGCCAGCGCAGACGCCACGCCGCTCTACGTTATCGCCCATGCAGACTACTGGCGCATGACCGGCGACACGGAGTTTCTCAAAGCGAACTGGGATTCGATTCAGAAAGCTTATCGTTTCTCCGAAGCCACAGACACGGACGGCAACGGCCTGATTGAGAATACCAAGTTTGGTCACGGCTGGGTCGAAGGTGGTCCACTACGCCCCGCGCATGAAGAGATTTACATGCAGGGTCTCTGGATTGAGGCTTCACGCGATATGGCGGAGTTGGCGCAGGCGTTGAATGATAGCGCGACCGTATCGCGCGCACGCGAGCACACTGAACGCACGCGCGCCGCAATGGAGCAAACTTACTGGCTCGCGTCTCGCAGCTTTTACGCTTTTTCGACACGCTTGCCCATGACAGAGATTCCCGAAGCGGAGCCGGGGCCGAATCGCGCAGCGCGACAGGCACGCATGGAAGAACTAAGCAAGGCGCGGCTGATTGATGAAGACACTGTGCTTCCGGCTGTGCCGCTCTGGTGGCACACGATGCAGGATGATCGCGCGCAGGCTGAGATAGACCACCTCGGCAGTGGCCGAATGGCGACGGACTGGGGGGCGCGCATCATCAACGGCGAGAGCAAGCTCTACGATCCGCTCTCTTATCACTACGGTTCTGTGTGGCCGCTCTTTACGGGCTGGTCCAGCATGGGCGCTTACCGTTATGGCCGTCCGCATGTCGGCTATCAGGCGTTGATGGCGAATGCTCTACTGTCTTACACGAATGCGCTGGGCTACGTGACGGAGTTGCTATCGGGTGATTTCAACGCGCCGTTTGGCCGCTCGTCGCATCATCAGGTCTGGTCTGAGGCGATGGTCATCACGCCAGCCGTGCGCGGGATGCTCGGCATTGAAGTGGGCGCGGGCGGCAAAGAGTTGCGCTTCGCGCCTCAGCTACCGGCGAACTGGGACGAGACGGAAGCGCGCGGCGTCGCCGCAGGCAGCGCACGCTACGATTTGAAACTTGTGAAGGCCGCAGGCCGCCTCACCATCACGATCACGCAAAGAGGCGCGGCGGCAACTTCCGCGCTCTCCCGTGGGGCTGAGCGGTTCATCGTCGCTCCTGCTTTTCCGCTCGATGCGCGAATACGCAAAGTGAAGATTCAGGGACGCGAGACACCGTTTGAAATGAAAAGCGCGGGTGATGTGCAGCGCGCCGAAGTTAATATTGAAGCCCCCGGCCCGACCGTTGAAATAGTCTTTACTTATACGGAAGGCACGGACATTTATCTCGTGCCGGAAAATCTCAAGCCCGCAGCGCAGAGCACAGGCTTGCGCATCCTGCGCTCACGCGCAGACACGGATGCACTGCATCTTCTGCTCGAAGGGCTTGGCGGTCGCGCCTATACGGTGCGCGCGCGCACTCCATACCAGCTTGGGCAGACAGACGGCGTAACAATTCAGGAGGACGGCCAGTCTGACCCGAAATTGAGCATCGCTTTTGATGGTCCAGCCGATTCTTACGTCCAACGCGAATTGAATATCCCCATCAATCACGACGCTGTGAAGCGACGACAGAGGAAGCGGTTTTCAATCTTCCGGCAGGAGGTGAAGGAGAGTGTTCAAGATTAGAAACAGCAACTATCATCGCCGCTTTACTGGTCCTTTAATGCTGGTCGTCTCGCTGCTTCTACAATTCAGCAGCACGACTGGAACAATGGCGCAGTCAGGGGGAGCGCAAGCGAAGAGAGCTAAGGCGCAGGTGGAGATTGTTGGTCCTATGGCGAAAGAACCCTGGTGGAAGCACGCGGTCTTTTATGAAATCTACCCGCGCAGCTTTATGGATACCAACGGCGATGGCATCGGCGATCTTAACGGCATCACCTCGAAACTCGATTACCTCGCAGACCTCGGCGTTGATGCGCTCTGGATTACGCCCTTCTATCCCTCGCCGCAAGTTGATTTCGGTTACGACGTGAGCGATTACGAAGCGGTTGATGCGCAGTTTGGCACGCTCGAAGACGCAGACCGCTTAGTGAGGGAAGCGCACAAGCGCAACATGCGCATCATCATGGACATGGTGCTCAATCACACTTCCGACCAGCATCGTTTTTTTCAAGCCTCGCGCGCTTCGCGCAACAATCCTTACCGCGACTGGTACATCTGGCGCGACCCGAAGAGAGACGGCGGCCCGCCCAACAACTGGTATTCAGGTTTTGGTCCAACAGCATGGACGCTCGATGAAAAGACAGGACAGTACTACTACCACTTCTTCTACACCGAGCAGCCTGACTTGAATTGGCGCAACCCGAAAGTCGAGCAGGCGATGTTCCGCTCCATTCGCTTCTGGCTCGATAGAGGCGTGGACGGATTCCGCCTTGATGCTATCAACTGGCTCTTTGAAGACCCGCAGATGCGCAACAATCCAGTGCTGCCCGCGCTTCGTCAGGGCAGCACGACTGAGCACGAGCAGGAATTGAAGTACAACCGCGACCTGCCGCAGACACACGGCGTGCTGCAACGATTGCGCAGGGTGACGGACACATACAAAGGTGATCGCGTGCTGATCGGTGAAATCTGGGTCCCGACCATCGAGCAGTTAATGAGCTACTATGGCCCGAATGATAATGAGGTTCATCTTCCCTTCAACTTCTTTTTCTTCACAGAGGTCAAGAAGCTGGACGCCGCAGGCTTTCGCGCCGTCGTGGAAAAATCTGAACGCGCGCTCGGCGGGCGTTGGACCACTTATGTGCTCAGCAATCACGATGACCTGCGGCGAGCCTATACGCGTTACGGCGACGGCGCGCACAACGATGAGATTGCCAAGCTGCTCGCGCTGATGCTCCTGACCGTGCGCGGCTCGCCCTTCTTCTATTACGGCGAAGAGATTGGGATGGAATCTATCGAGCCTGAAACGCTCGAAGAGGTGCGCGATCCTGTCGGCAAAAGGTACTGGCCCGGTTACAAGGGACGCGATGCGCAAAGAAGACCGATGCAGTGGACGAATGGACCAAACGCCGGATTCACAAGCGGCACGCCCTGGGTCAAGCTTCCGCCGAACGCCAACGCGCGAAACGTCGAAAAGGCTAATGCCGACGCCGATTCGATTCTAAACTTTTACAAGCGCGCGATACGTTTACGGAGACAAAGCTCTGCGTTGCTTGACGGCGACTACATGTCTATCGGCAACGACCCGCACATCTTCGCCTACCGCCGCCTCGCTCGCCAGCAGATGATGATCGTTGCGCTTAATATGTCAGGCGAAGAGCGAAAGCTGAAACTGAATCAGGCAGGATATGTGCGTGAAGTTTTAAGCAACATACGCAAAGATGAACGAGCAATCGAGGGCGACGAAGTAAAACTCGCGCCCTATGAAGCTGTTGTTTTGGAGGTTATGAAGATAAGGAGATAGCAGTATGACAAAGACATCGCGTGTCGTGAAATACTTTCTCTTGTTGATGGCTCTTCTATCGCTGACACTTTCTCCTGCGGCTTCAACTGAGCCTTCGGCTGAGAGAGCGACTGCCCAACAGCTTCAGGCTATTCAAAAATATATCAAGCAGAGCTGGCATACGCTGACGCGCTCGAATGCACAACTGGCTCATGCCGCCGTTGATCCTAAATTTCATCCACGCTCGGATAATCGTTGGCCTGTCTATGTGCCGGGAACCGAGAACCTCAAGCGCATCGAAGAGAGTTTGCGCGCTGAGATGAAGCCGGAGGATTTTGCGCAGATAGAGTTGATGCAACTGCCGCGCAATCCGCGCGAGATACGCGAGCAGGGGCTGCTCTATCTGCCACACCCTTACGTCGTGCCCGGCGGACGCTTTAACGAGATGTACGGCTGGGACAGCTATTTTATACAGGTGGGACTCGTCCGCGACGGCGAGACGGAGTTGGCCCGGAATACTGTTGATAACTTTCTCTACGAGATTGAGAACTATGGCAGGATTTTGAATGCCAACCGGACTTACTATCTCTCCCGCTCGCAGCCTCCGTTTCTGACGCAGATGATCCTCAATGTGTACAGACAAACGCACGACCGCAACTGGTTAAGAAACACTGTTCCTGCGATAGAGAAGTATTACCGTTTCTGGACCAGCGAGCCGCACCTCACAAAAGAGACGGGCCTTTCGCGCTACTACGATCTGGGCGATGGTCCGGCAGCAGAAGTTTTATCTGATGAGAAGGATGCTCAGGGTCGAACGCATTACGACAGGGTTAAGGAGTATTACCGCACGCACGAGTTTACGGACTATGACGTGAGCCAGTATTACGACAAAGGGAAAGACGAGTTGACTCCGCTCTTTTATAAGGGCGACCGTTCGATGAGAGAATCCGGTTTCGATCCGTCAAACCGTTTCGGGCCATTCAACATAGACATCATCCATTACGATCCCGTCTGCCTGAACTCGCTGCTCTACCTGATGGAGACGGACGCAGCCGAGATTATGAGGACGCTGGGACGCGCACGGGATGCGCGTGTGTGGCTTAATCGCGCAGAGGCGCGTCGCAAGAGCGTCAATCGTTTGATGTGGGATGAAAAGGACGGCCTTTATTACGATTACAATTTTGCTAAAGGCACGGTGCGGCGCTACCCGTTTGCGACCACTTTTTATCCGCTCTGGGTCGGCATCGCTGACCGCAGGCAAACTGCGCGGCTCGTCTCTAACCTTCATCTATTTGAGCGAGCAGGCGGGTTGCTGACCAGCACTAACGTGAGCGGCAGCCAGTGGGACGCTCCGTTCGGCTGGGCACCTTTGCAGATGATTGCAGTCGGGGGCTTGCGCCGCTACGGTTATCAGGCGGAAGCAGACCGCATCACGGCCAACTTTCTCTCGACGATTCTCAAAGAGTTCAACCAGCACAATACGATTGTGGAGAAGTATGATGTGGAGCGGCGCGAATCGGAGATTAGCAGTGGAATTAAATTCGGCTACGACTATAACGTGATCGGCTTCGGGTGGACCAATGCGGCGTTCACGGATATGTATGCGAAGCTTCCTGAAAAGAAGAAGGCTGATGTGCTCAAGCTTGATGGGGTGAAAGTGCCGTGAATAACATGAATTAGAGATAAGAGATGGC
>JBAWGU010000607.1:0-1832 GCA_049593215.1 Pyrinomonadaceae bacterium | reverse complement strand
GCTCAAGGGCGAGCTGCTTCTCCCCGTTGTTCATGTAAGTCTCAGCGAGGCTGTCGTAGGTGTTGCCCGACTTCGGATAGGCTTCGACGTTGAGCTTGAAAATCTCTATCGCCTCTTTCACATGCTTTTGTCCAAGCACGTAATAGCCCAGACCATTGATAAAAGCTTCCTGCACGAGCGGCGAGTTTGGATGCTGCTTGCGCGTCGCGTCAAACATGCTGCGAAACTTTTCAATTCCCTGCTCGACAGCAACCTCGCCCGCCGCTACAGGTAACACGCTCTCGAAAGGATCGTTGTAGCTGAGATACTCGAAAACTTTTTCAGAATCATTGGCGAGGCCCGTTTTCACAAACTGCTCTTCCCTCGCGTAAGCAGCCGGAACGTCTTCGAGCATACGGCGAAGCTCGTCTTTCGGCGTCCAACGCCCGCGAGTCATCACGCCGAGAGGCTTTGAGATTCTCGAAATGTCCTGCAAAGGATTTCCGTCAACGAGCAAAAGGTCTGCGCGCTTACCAACAGCAACCGTGCCAAACTCGCCTGTCTTCGTCAGAAATTCCGCAGGGTAACGCGTCGCCGCTTGAATCGCTTCAAAAGGCGTGAAGCCAACATCCAGAAGATTCTGCAACTCCTCATGCTCTGAGAAGCCGGGCACGACGCCGGGATTCATCGCGTCCGTGCCTGTCATAATACGAACGCCATCTTTGTGCAGTTCCTTCACCAGCTTCTTCTGAAAGGCCAGAGACTTTTTCAACTGCGCGCCCTGCGTTCCAAGTCTTATCTTGTAAGGATTCACATCCAGCCCCCAACTATCCCGCACCCACGGCGCAAGATACTTCATCTCAGGCGACGCAAGAAACTCTGGCAGCGTGTCAACCTGCTTGATGATGTGATCGTAAGCAACCAAAGTGAGAATGACCTGCACGTTCGCGTCTTTCGTGGCGGCTGCGACTTCAGGGATACGGCTCTCGTCATCCACGTTATTCTTGAAGGTCGTATAGACATACTCTTCCGCGTGCGCGATTAGCTGACCCGCCTTGAGCACACTCTCGAAGCCGGGTTCGCGCGGAATGTGCCCGACGTAGAGCATATTGTGTTTCTTCGCTTCCGCGATCAGCACATCGTAAGCCTCTTTCGAGACGCCATTGTAAATTTTAATCGAGTCGTAACCGGCCCGGCTCTGCTCTTCGACAAGCTGTCTCGCCTCATCAGCTTTCTGCGCCGTGCGTATAGTCGGGCCGCAGGTGTAGATAGTTGGACCAAGAAGTTTTCCCTGCTTAATCTCTTCGCGCCAGATGAGGTGCGCGGGCCGCCCGTTCAAGTTGTAAACGGTGGTCACGCCATTTGCCAGATAGAGCGGCAACTCGTTCGGTGAATTCAAGTGCGCGTGCATGTCAACGAGGCCGGGCATCAGGTACTTGCCTTTCCCGTCAATCAACATCGCACCCTTCGGCGCTTTCGTTTTTGAAGCGGGACCAATCGCGCTGATTACTCCGTTCGTGACGATGACCGTCTGGTTCTCTAAAATTCCATCTTTGTCCATTGGCAGCACGTTGACATTCGTAAACGCAATCACCGCCTGCGCTTTATCCTTATCTTTTAAGCTCGCGCCGCTCGCTGGTATCCAACTGTTCAGAGCAAAGATGAGCAACAGAATCAATAAACGTCTGGGTTTCATTAACAATCTCCTTAAGAAGCTTTTTGTTGAGGCCGGTCCGAACAGACTTGTCCCTTCTGAGATAGAACACCGCAGCCGACTCTTTTGTGGCAACTTTTTCGCGTGTGTCGGTGACGGCTTGCCCTCTCGCTCAGAGAAGATAGAATAAGGTGGAACA
>JBAWGU010000606.1:0-17509 GCA_049593215.1 Pyrinomonadaceae bacterium | reverse complement strand
GCCGGAGGCTGCGCGCGTGCTTGAGGCGGCGGAGTTGCGCGCGTGGGGCGAGATGGGCAGACGCCTTGCGATGGGCGACGTGGAGACAGCCGTCTCGTTTTTTGTGGCAGGAGTGGAAGATTTTCGTCGCGTCTCACAGGAGGCGCGCCCGCTCATCTTTCAGGTTTGCGCGAAGCAGATGATTCTTTCGAGTTCCGTTGCGACGGAAACTTTCCGCCGCGCTCCGCTTCTTGCAGAGACAATCGAAGACGCTGCAATGCTGCGCTCCGTCTTTGAAGTCGCTTCGGAGATTTCGCGCCGCTCGGCTAAACACAGCGCAGACTTTTTGAATGCCACTCCGCGCGTCGCTCAATCGCTCAAAAGTTTTGGTGATGAGAAAGAAAAAGTGGGGCGCGCAGGCGTTAATCTCGCCGCCGCTTTCGCTGCACGCGCGGGCGGCATTGCGGCGGACGCATGGACATCTTTGCCAGCAGCGATCTCAAGCTTGAATGCGGAAGCCGCGCTCTTGCTGATGCGGCGCGCGGGCGAGTTTTTAGAGAGAGGCGGCGGCGCGGCCCTGCATGTGCTTACGGCTGGCGGCGAAGTCCTGCGCAGCGTACACGAAGCCTTCGATTCGTGGACCAATCTATTGTGGTCCATCGCAGAGCACGGCAACGCCAGCCTCGTCGCGTTCACGCGCAGCAGCCCCACCCTCTTCCAATCTCTCGCGGCAGAGACAGACCACGCACGTGCAGTCGAATTCTCCCGTCGCATCATCGCTGTCACACGCGAAGTTGCGCGCGTTGACGGAGAAGCCGCGCTCGCATGTTTTCGTTCGAGCCTACAAGCTTTGCGCAATGTCTCGATTGAGCAGTTTGAGCAGTGGGCGCGCGACGGTCTGACGGAAGAGAAGGCTGCGGACGCGCGCGCGCGCAGAAGTTATTACGCGCTTGAGACGCGCCGCAGCAACGATGCTCTGCACACAGGAAGCGGCGGACTCGCGCTCGAAGAGGTGCAGCACACCTTGCGCCTCTACGTTGAAGGCTTGACGGGTCGCGCGGTTGACGTTGCGCCGCTCGCGGCAGTGCCCGACGAAGCGCGCATAGGCGATGGCCGCATGATCTATCTCCCTTCGATGGTCGCAGAGTTTGGCGATGACGAGTTGGATTTTCGTCTCTACAAAGTCTTGGCCGCGCACGCCGCAGGCCAGATTGAATTCGGCACGCACGAGCGCGACTCGCAAGACCTTCGCGCAGCTTATGAAGCCATCGCCGAAACTTACGCGCCTGAGAACGTGAACGCGCGCGACGCGTTTGCCTTAGACGGCTACATCAACGATCAATCGAAAAGCGAGGCCGCGCTCGCGCCTGTTGAAGAAGCTCGCCGTCTTGAGAGCGAGCGTCGCAAGCTGCCGGAAGGCGCAGACTATCGCGCCGCGCTTGCGCTCTTTCCTATACGCGGCCTCGCGCGCAGAATCTTCGGCACGCTTGAGAACGGGCGCATTGATCGTCGCCTGCGCCACATCTACAGGGGACTCGCGCGCGATCTTGATTTAACAAGAGAACATCTCAGGCAAAATCGTCCGCGCATACTCGATCTTCCCGTCACGCTCGTCCCCTTCGAGCTTCTCTTTCAAATCACGCTCTGCGGCGGCGCGCTTGATGATGCTCGTCACTACTACAACCAGATTGTCTCGGAGCTTGAACTCATCGTCGCTGACTACCTTTCACAACCGGCAGCGACAGTCGCAGACACTTTGATGGCGACGAGCCGCGTCTATTCGCTCTTTCAATCCGTGACGCAGGACGAAGCGCAGCAACAGGTGGAAACGAGCGACGATGAATCGAACGCAAACGAAGAGAGCGGCCCTTCGGAAGAAACACGCAGCAAGCAGAAGGTTCGTGAGCAGCGCACAGAGCGTGACGCACGCGAACTCTTCAACGCCTGGACCAGCACAGATCACGAAGGCGAGCCTGACCAACTCGAAGGCGCAGAGATGTGGACAGAGGCCGAGAGTCCCGAACTGGATTTAGAGCCGGGCGAAGTTGCCTTTAACTACGACGAGTGGGACAGAGAGTTGACTGATCATCGCACGGGCTGGTGTCGCGTGATTGAAAAGAAGGTTGCGAAGGAGAGAAAGAACAAGGAAGGCGAGAGCGCATTCGTGCAAGCCACGCGCGAGCGTTACAAAGGCGTCATCTCTTCGATTCGTCATCAATTCCAGATGATGAAGCCGGAAAATCTTCTGCGCGTGGCAAACGAAATTGACGGCGAAGACTACGACCTCAACGCCGTCATTGATTACGTCATAGACCGCCGCGCCGACGGCCATCAATCCGAACGTCTCTACACCAAGCGCCTGCGCCGTCAACGCGATGTCGCCGTCTCATTTTTGTTAGACCAGTCTTCATCAACCGCGCGCACGATTGGCCGCCACCCCTTGCAGCCTTACACCCATCCGGGCCGCCGCATCATCGAGATTGAAAAAGAAGGACTCGTTTTGATGAGCGAAGCTTTAGAAGCCGTCGGCGATGTCTATTCCATCAACGGCTTCACCTCCGAAGGCCGTCGCAACGTCAAGTTCTACATCGTCAAAGATTTTGGCGAGCGTTATTCCGATGAAGTCGAACGTCGCATCGGCGGCATCACTTATCAAAACAACACGCGTCTCGGCGCAGCCATACGCCACGCCGCCGCGCGCCTCTCCGGTCAGGATGCGCGCACACGCCTCCTGATAATTCTCTCCGATGGCCGCCCCTACGATCACGACTACGGCGACGCACGCTACGCACGCGAAGACACACGCGAAGCCCTGCGCCAGGCCAAGAATCAAGGCATCACGCCTTTTTGCATCACCATTGACCGCGAATCCGAAGCAGAGCTGCGCGACCTCTACGGCGACATTGGCTACACGATCATTGACAATGTGCTCTCACTGCCTGAGCGTCTGCCCGGCATCTATCGCAGGCTAACAACATAGTGCGCGATTTTCGCTGACGTGCTCGCGCTATCTAAGCTATACTTCCAGAGCGATGAATCAATCTTCGACCACAATTCCGCTCTCCTTAGACGAAGCAGGAGTCCTGCGCGTGACAGGCACGCGCGTGTCCCTTGATTCAATCATCTTTGCTTTCAACGAAGGCGCAACGCCCGAAGAGATTGTCCAGCAATACCCGACGCTTGATTTGAAAGACGTTTATGCGGTTATTAGCTATTACTTACAGAACAGCGACGAAGTAGAAGAGTATCTTGATCGAAGACAGGCTGAGCGTCAGGAGTTGAAAAAAGTGATCGAATCTCGTTTCGACCCTCATGGCATACGCGAGCGCCTCTTATCTCGTAAATAGATTAAGGGTAAATAGGATGGAGAGGCCAACTGATGAACATATCAGTTGGCCTCTTCTTTTCTACTTTGCTAAGTTTTGCACATAAGGCTGTTAGATAGTGATTCTAAAATGAGCAGTGAGGCTGTTATGACTAAAAAGGATGTAAAGCGCGTAAAGATGAGTATGGGAGCCTATGAGCCGCGCAAAAGTAGCGTAACGCAACAAAGATGGAGAGGGGCATTTTTAGAGGTGGTTAGGGATTGCGAGTCGAAGGTTTTAGAAGATTTAAGCCGAGAGCCTATGCGCTTTTTTCAGCAAGCAGGATGGGGTGATTCTAATATTCAGGTGTGGACATATCACGAAATATGGATAACTCTCAACTTTGAACTGTGGCACAGAGCGAATGATCCACGCTTTTTACAATTTCGACGGGTATTATGGGATTGGGGCGCACGCTGGGGGCTTGAAGATGAGTGGTGTCTAAAGGCTGCTTTTGATACTTTGATGAATTGGTCGCGCGACCCTGATGCCTTATCAGAGCTTGCTTGGTCGCTCATGATACACGCTGGCGGTTATGTGGCTACGCCTATCCCCGCGAGTGAAGGCTTTAGTTTTGAGTGTCATGGCTGGGATATTATCTTTATTGACCGTGCAAACTTTGAAGAATCAGTCAGGAATATTTTTGAAGCCGAGTTAAAAGTTTATTGTGACCGAATTGAGGAAGTAGCTCCACAGCTTGGATATGAAGCTACCCCTTCATTGAAACGCAAACGTAAACCACTACAGTTCATTGAGTGGTTTGTCCGTTATAAGATTCAAAGGTGGACATTATCAGAAATCAACAGACACTACTATCCAAACTCCGATAATAGAAATACTATCAGAAAGGGAATAAATAAAGCTGCATCTTTGATTGGATTCCCTCTTTATGATTTTGCCTCTGGGTAATTTCCGAGACCAATTAATTACCCAGGGTAAATACAATTTACAGTCAATTACCCGATTTTCTAGTCCTGTGCCGTTCCGTATGATCGTTACAGATAATTGGTAGCGTTTTATGCGGAGGAACCGATCAATGCTTCGCTTAGCAACTGACGAAGATTTTAATAATCGTATTCTGCGTGGGCTGTTGCGTCGCAAGCCTGATTTGGATGTTGTGCGTGTGCAGGATGCGGGGCTTCTCGGTCGTGAAGATGCTGAGGTGCTTGAGTGGGCTGCGACGGAAGGGCGCGTGCTCCTGACACATGATGTGGCGACGATGAAGCCGCACGTTGATAAACGCATCGCCGCAGGATTGCCGATGCCCGGTGTCTTTGAAGTTGGTCAGGATGTGCCTATTGGACAGGCTATCGAAGACATCCTACTTCTGGCTGAGTGCAACCTTGAGAATGAGTGGGAAGGGCAGATTCGATTTCTTCCGTTCAGATGAGCGAACACGTTTATGGCTGAAGAGATTTACGATTGCATAGTCATCGGGGCTGGTCCTGCCGGATTATCTGCCGCGTTGTTTCTGGCGCGTTATCATCGTCGTGCGTTGACGTTTCATTATGGCAGCCCGCGCAACATATATTCACATGGCGTGCATGGCTTTCTGGGCCATCATGGGATTATGCCCGCAGAGTTGCTCAAGCGCGGGCGCGAAGAGGTTGAAGAGCATGGCGGTGTGATTGTCGAAGCGCGCGTGACGAAGGCTGAGAAGATTGCTGACGAGCGGTTTCGCATCACGGCTGAGGTCGAAGATGAAGCTCAGAGGTTTGAAGCGCGCCGCGTTCTTCTCGCAACAGGACTACGCGACCTCTTGCCTGATTGTCCGGGCTTTCGTGATTTCTACGGGATGACCGTGCATCATTGCCCGGATTGCGATGGCTATGAAGTGACGGGCAAGCGCGTCGCGGTGCTGGGGTCCGGCAAAGAGACTGCGGGCTTCACGCTCAATCTTCTGACGTGGACGGATAAGCTGACGCTCATCACGGACGGCAAGGGCGCAGGTCTCAGCGCAGAGCATCGCGCCAAGCTCGCGCACTTTAAGATTCCGATTACGGACCGGCGCATTGCCGCGCTTGAAGGCGATAAGCAGAGTTGCCAGCTTGAGCGTGTGCGCTTTGAATCAGGTGACGCGCTCGAATGCGATGCGCTCTTCTTTAATCTGGGAACGGAGCTGGCGTCAGACTTGCACGCTCAGCTCGGCTGCAAGCTTGATGAAGAGTGCGGGCTGGTGTGGGTTGACGATGAGCGGCAGACGAGCGTGCGCGGCATCTATGCTGCGGGCGACACCACGCCGCAGTCGCAACTCGCCGTCGTTGCCGCCGCCGAAGGCGCGATGGCTGCCATACACATTCACAAATCTCTCATCCCTGATGAGAGAAAGGTTTGAGAACTCTTCAAATTCCACAGACCTGAGCTTAGTCTTTTAGAAATTTGCTTTCCAGTTGTCAGTTCTAAAAATCCGTCGTATTCTTTAGCGACAGCGTGCGCTTTTCGCTCCTTCTCTTTCGCTCGAACCGGGGCGCGAAAGCTCATTTCAAACAGGGCCGCCTCACAAGAAAGGCTCGCCAATCCACCAAAGGAGTCTTGAGATGGAAATACCGGATGATTTGATCAAGCAAATCGTGGAGCGCAACTGCGTAGTCTTTGTTGGCGCAGGATTGTCTCTTAAGGCGCAGATGCCGAACTGGAAGGAACTGCTCAGGCGTATGATTGTATGGGCCGGAAAAAATGGAGTGAATATGAGCAAGAAAGAGTTGAGCGAGCTTGAGGCTCATATTCAGAATAATGACCTGTTGCTGGTTGCGGAAGACATGAGCGATAGGCTGACTCCTGAAAAGTACCAGAGATTCATGACAGAGGTCTTTGCCAATCAGCAGTCATCGCCAACGGAAGCTCATAAACTTGTCGCCAAAATTCCTTTCGCGGCTGCCCTGACTACCAATTACGATGCGCTCCTTGAGACGGCGCTGAGGATGAGCAAGGGAAACATTCCTGTCTATACTCACAGGGATGTGGACGACTGGCTGGGCGCGCATCGTCGTCGAGACTTTTATGTGTTCAAGATTCATGGAGACGTGAGCCGCATCACGACGGTTGTGCTAGGGCGAGGAGATTATCGTCAACTGATGCATAACAATAGCAGCTATCGCCGCGCGCTCGAAAATATTTTCTCGGTGCGTACCGTGCTCTTCCTCGCCTTTAGCCTCACCGATCCAGATATCTTGATGTTGCTTGATGAGTTGAAAACGGTCTTTCATGGCTATCTCACTCATTACGCTTTAATGGACACGCGGAACTGTTCCAGCATTGCGTGCAGGCGCTTTGAAAAAGATTGCGGCATTACTGTTATCCCTTATACATCATCGGACGATACGCATCCTCAGATCAGGACTTTTTTGAGGATGCTGGACAAACGTGTGAAGCAGATGCAAGTTGAACAATTAAAACAGGACGAGGATAAAGAGAAGAAGGTTTTCGACTCTTTAATGAAAAAGGCTGGCCCCAGATATGAGTTGCGCCCGGCCCGGAAAGATGAGCTTGAAGCGCTCCACTCTTTCTGCGTGAACTTTTTCGGCAACGAAATCTCGCCGCTTCGGCAGATGTGTGAGTGGTACGATAAGAATCCTGAAATCTTCTGGATATTACTGGAAAATCGCGCCGCAGGAAACAGCTCGACGAAAGAGATCGTCGGATACTACAGCGTCATCCCTCTGACCAAAGAGGCCGCCGAATTAATCTCTCAGGAACAGATTACCGGCGCGCAGTTCAAAGCAGAGCATATTGTCCGTAAAGACGGCAAACCGGCAGCCATCTATTTGGGAGGGATCGCGGCTGAAGGACATGACATAGCTAAAGGTCTGGGCGGCAAAGCCGGAAGCCTGGTCGTCGCTTCTATCGTGCAACGCTTGAGTGAAGTGAGAAGAAACCGCTTGCCCATATACAGCAGGCCGATTACAGATATAGGTCTGAAATATCTTAATGATTTCGGATTTGTTCCCGTCAATTATGCGAGCGGAGCCTTGAATCGCGTTCACAGATCAGTTTCATCATAAGGAGATGAGAAGACCCTCTGCCTCTTAGGTTGAGCCATCACAATCAGTACGGTATATTGTCTATCACAAACACTGGAGAAATAAGTAACAATGCGTGAGTAAATTTGTAAAGATAAAAGTCTCATAGGCATTTATGAGAGCCACGCAACGAAAAGGTGATTTAGCAACTGCGCAAGCAATTTTGACCTTCACTCGTTTGGGATACGATGTTTCGGTGCCCGTTACGGAGTCGGCTGCTTATGATTTAATAGTTGATACCCCTAATGGTTTGAAGCGGGTTCAGATCAAGTATTCAGCGATAGAAAGGTTGACCTGCGCAATATTCACAGCAATTCTAAAGGATATGTGGTCAAGAAAACTAAAGAGGATTCCTACGACTGGTTATATGTTCTGTATGTAAAAGAAGAATGTATAGAGGAACATCTCCTGACGCGATGTTTTGTAGAGCGGAGAAGTGTATCGCTAACGAAAGTTTCTAAGATAGGTTATGGAGGGGTAGCATAATTGGTAATGCAGTAGTCTTGAAAACTACCGCGCTAACGCGCTTGCAGGTTCGAGTCCTGTCCCCTCCGCCAGATTTTATTTAGTACCCGAGTCCAAAGTCCCCGAGCATCCAAAGTCCTTGAGCTTTGGTCTTCAGACTTTGGATTTTTTGTTTAGACAAGGCGGGGAAATTCAAATAGGGATGTGTGGAACAATGACAGGATTAGCGTTGCTCATAAACATTTCTACGCGCGCTTTGCTCTTCGCGTTGTGGCAGGAGGCAGGCTCGCAAGAGGGAAACGTCTTTCAGCGCGTCTGGGGTTATATCAATCACGATTTCAAGTTTGGCAAGATAGTGGTCTCGGCTTCAAGCCTCGTGCAGGGCATCGTGATCCTGCTGCTGGCGATTATCGTTTCGCGCCTCATACGCTCCTTTATAGAGCGTCGCATGATTCATCGCACGCGCATTGATCCCGGCATCCAATATACGGTCCAACGTCTCGTACACTATTTTATTGTCACCATCGGCACGCTCTTCGCGCTCCGTGTGGCGTTTGAACTCGACCTTACCTCCATCGCAGTCGTCTTCACGGCTCTTTCAGTCGGCATCGGCTTCGGTCTTCAATTCATCGCAGGCGACCTCGCCGCCGGGTTCATACTCCTCTTTGAGCGGCCCGTGAAAGTCGGCGACTTCATCACCATCACAGGCCCCGACAGTAAATTGACGGAAGGCCGCGTGCAGAGCATCAACCTGAGAACGACTGTCGTGATGACCAACGACCACATCGCGGCCATCGTGCCCAACTCGAAACTCGTCAACCAGAATCTCATCAACTGGTCCTACGGCGAACGCCGCTCGCGCGTCCCCATCCCCGTCGGTGTGAGTTACGATTCGGACGTTGAGCTTGTTACACAGACGCTCCTGAAAGCCGCCGAAGGCGTCGAGCATGTGCTGGAAGACCCGAAACCGAGCGTGCAGTTTCTCAACTTCGGGGAATCGTCTCTGAACTTTCGCCTGCTCATCTGGACCAACAGGCCGCGCCGCCACATACAGATTAAGAGCGACATCAACTATCGCATCCAGCGTCTCTTCAAAGAGTCGAACATAGAGATTCCCTACCCGCAACTCGCCCTCAACGTGCGCGGCGGCAACCTGCAAGTCACGCCCACCAGCAACGATTTTGAATTCGACGATCCTTCGCCCGACGACGAAGAGAAAAATCAAGAGCCTCTGCACAAGTAAGTTGCACAAAAGCCGCGAGAGAGGTTAGGCTAGAAGCGCAGCACTGAATGAACAACCACTCAGTCATTCGATTTTGGATTTTAGATTGACGAAAGAAAATAATTAACAGGGATGGAAAGGATAGACAGGATGAAAAGAAAACAGCTCCGCTAATTTCAAATCTTTTTTTATCCTGTTCATCCTGTCTATCCCTGTTAATTTCTTCAATCCAAATCCAAAATCTAAAATTTACTTTGATGCGTTCAGCCCGTTCTATTAATTCGACACGGCCCGTGGTCAATGATAAGCGTGAAGCGATCTTGCGCGCGGCGACGCGCATCTTCGCGCGCAACGGTTATTTCAACTCCAAGGTTGCGGACATCGCGCGCGAGGCCGGAGTGGCCGACGGCACCGTCTATCTTTACTTCAAAAACAAAGAAGATATTCTTCATTCAATCTTTGACCGCACGGTTGACGAAGCCGTTGCGGAAGCGCGCGCTCAGGTTGAAGAAACGGCTGACCCGCGCGAGAAGTTGCGAACAGTCGCGCGCCTGCATCTTGAGCGTCTCGGCGCGGATCGTGATCTGGCGGTCGTCTTTCAAATCGAGCTGCGCGGCTCTACAAAATTCATGGAAGAGTTTTCCGCCGCAGGCTTTGCCGAGTACCTGCATTTGATTCGAGACACGTTTGAAGAGGGACAACGCGCAGGCGTCTTTCGCAAAGAACTCAACGCGAAAGTTGTCTCTAAAATTTTATTCGGCGCGCTCGACGAAATGGCTACCAACTGGATTCTCTCGAAGCGTCGCTACAAGCTGGCAGCGATGGCGGATCAGGTCTTAGACATTTTTCTCAATGGAGTCACGGTTAATGAGTGATAGGTGATGGGTGATAGGTGATAGGAAAAACCGCCTGTTCTTTCTTATCACCTATCACCCATCACCGCTTTTCAAAATGATTGAAGAGACAGCGATAACAGGGATCGAGACGAGACGCGAACGTGCGCCTTTGCATGAGGGCGAACCGGCGACGCTCGTGGAAGTGTTTGAGCATATCGCGCGCGAGCATAGACGCCCGGACACGCTCAACTACAAACGCGACGGCGCGTGGCGTCATATCTCTTCCGACGAGATGCTCAAGCGCGCGCGTTGGGTCGCGCTCGGACTCTATGCGCTTGGTCTTCGTCGCGGAGAGCGCGCGGCGATTCTTTCCGAGAACTGCCCTGAATGGACGCTGACTGACGCAGGTTGCCAGTTTGCGTGTGTCGTTGACGTGCCCGTTTACCCGACGCTGATGCCGCCGCAGGTCAGCTACATCTTGAGAGATTCGGGCGCGCGCGTCCTCTTCATACAGAATCGCGCGAGGTACGAGCAACTCAAAGACGCGCTCAAAGAATGCGCTGCGCTTGAGCATGTCGTCTTCTTACATGAAAGCGAAGCAGGCTCGGAAGACGCCATGACGCTGCTGCAACTGGAAGCGCGCGGGCGCGAGTTGGCCAAGCAGCAGCCGCAGTTGTCCCAAAAACTTGCCGGTCAGGTTCAAGCGGAAGACCTTGCGACGATCATCTACACTTCAGGCACGACGGGCGAGCCGAAAGGCGTCATGCTCACGCACTCAAATCTTGTCTCAAACCTCATTGACTCATCCGGTCATCTCTCTTTCGGCGAAACGGACATCGCGCTCTCCGTGCTTCCGCTCTCTCATGTCTTCGAGCGGCTGGGAATGTACATGTATCTCTATCACGGGATGGCCGTCTATTACGCAGAGTCAATGGATAGGATTGGCGAGAACATACGCGAAGTGCGCCCGACGGTGATGCTTTGCGTGCCGCGACTCTTTGAAAAAATCTACGAGCGCATCAAAGAGAAAGCGACTGCGGGCGGGCGCGCGAAACTCGCCATGCTGATGTGGGCCGTCTCAACCGGCAAGGCTTACGCGCAGTTTGCTCTCAACCATCAACCGATTCCGAAACTGCTTGCTCTTAAATACAAACTCGCTATGCGCCTCGTCTTCTCAAAGTGGAACGAAGGCTTGGGCGGACGCATACGCCTCTTCGTCTCAGGCGGCGCGGCTCTGCCCGACGAGATTGCTTTAATCTACGCGGGCGCGGGACTGCCCATCGTACAAGGGTACGGGCTGACCGAAACTTCGCCCGTCATCTCCGCCGGAACGATTGAAGACAATCGCATCGGCACGGTCGGCAAGCCTATCAAAGATGTCGAAGTGAGAATCGCTGCGGACGGCGAGATTGAAGTGCGTGGTCCAAACGTGATGCGCGGCTACTACAACAAACCCGCAGAGACGCGCGCGGTCCTCTCGGAAGACGGCTGGTTCAAGACGGGCGACATTGGCACGCTCGACCGAGACGGCTTCCTCCGCATCACTGATCGCAAGAAGGAGCTTTTCAAAACTTCCGGCGGCAAGTACATCGCCCCTCAACCCATCGAGCAGATGATTAAAGCCTCGCGCTTCGTCAATCAGGTCGTGCTCATCGGCAACGGTCGCAAGTTTCCTTCAGCATTGATTGTGCCGGATTGGGAACAGCTACGCTCTTATGCTCAACTGAAAGGTCTCGACGCGCGCACCAATGAAGAACTAAAGCGTCACCCGCGCATACTCGATCTCTTTGAGCGACAGATTGCCGCGCTCACGCCCTCTCTCGCGCAGTACGAGCGCGTCAAACGCTTCGCATTCCTGGACCACGAACTCACCATCGAAGGCGGCGAACTCACGCCCACGCTCAAAGTCAAACGCCGCGTCGTTGATGAAAAGTACGCGGGCGTGATTGACCGTCTCTATGAAGAAGCATAAGACCGATGGCTCAAAGGATTTCCTGAAGGAAAAGCAGGGCGTATAAAATCGTATTACAGAAATGACAACACAACCTGGTGGGAAAAGCACAGAAGGGCGCACGCTCATCATCAAGCGCATCCGTGAAGAGGGCCGCAACATACGCTCTTTCGACATGCTGCCTGAAGCTGTTGAGAAACCGCACGGCTTAACTTTCAGGCCCGGACAGGTCGCAGTCTTGCGCGCCGGTCAGGAGAGTTCTTACTTCGCTTTTGCGAGTGCGCCGGAAGATGCGGAGTTAGAGTTTTTAGTTAAGCGCGCGGGCGGCGCGAGCGGCCTCGTCTTTGAGATGCAGGAGGGTGATCACGTCGAGTTGATGGAGATTGTCGGCAACGGGTTTGATCTTGAAAAGCGGAAGGGAAAGGATTTGGTCTTCGTCGCAATGGGCACAGGCGTTGCGCCTCTGCGCTCTGCCTTGCGCCACGTCTTGAAACACAAAGAGGATTACGGGCAGCTTGTTGTGCTATACGGCGCGCGCACGCCGGATGATTTCTGCTATCGAGATGAAACTGCGGATTGGGAAGCGGCGGGCGTAGAGCTGCGACAAGTCATCTCGCGGCCTGACGGCCATGATTGGTCCGGCCCGACCGGCTACGTGCAATCGCTTCTGGACCACGTTCTGCCCGATTTGAAATCACCCGTCGCGCTCATCTGCGGCTCGCGCGAGATGATTGATCAGACGCGCGACCGCCTTGAGCGTATGGGCTTTGCGCCCGAAGAGATTCTGACGAACTACTGAGGCGGCCCTGATGAAATTCTTGAAGACTGAAACGATGCGCCGCGCCCTCTCTCTCGCCGCGCTACTGCTTTTCGCAGCCGCTTCTCCGGCATACACTCAGCAAGCCACACAAGACACAGGCGATTCTCAGAAGGCCGTGAGCTACGCTTTCATCAGTCCGAACGTGCGCGAGAATCTGACGCTTAAAGAATCTGTGCGCCTGCTCAAGTCGCCCGAAGAGTTAAAGCTAATACGCGAGACGCGCAACCTTGCGTGTCGCCTCAGGTTGAAAACTGAAATCTCAAAAGCGATTGGCAGTTGGAAGGACGGCGCGGAAAATTCCATCATGTTTCGCGTCGTCACAGACCAACCAACAGTCGGCTACGCCTCTTCATGGCTCGGACGACTCGAACACCAGAAGACCGTCCTCTTTTTCCGTCAACAACCGGCAGGCATAGGCGTAATGTACATCCTCTATCCTCAAAGCAGGCGCATCAATCTCTTCTCAATCTCCAGAACGCTGGACCAAAGCGGCGTACAATATCGCACCCTCATCCCGCTTGCGCGCCGTCGCACGAGCATTTACATCATTGACCTCAAACACGAATTGCCAGAGAAGCAGATCACATCTGCCGCCTTAAGGCTTGGCGCACGCGTCATTATCATCAGGGGAACGGGCGACTTCATCGGTGATGATAATGACAGAGAAAAAGCTCAACAGGTTTTCAACCAGGTCGTCAAAGATTACGAGACAATTCATCCTCCGCAAACAGTGCGCATGTCAGTTCGGTCATAAAGGGGGAATTCTCTCTATGTAGGATCAACAACTTACAGAAAGAATTCGTTCATAAAGTGAAAAACTATTCGTGCATAAACCCCGAAAATCCCTCACTTTTCGTTCATATAATGAGAAACCCTTAACTAATGATGAAGCATGAAGCAGTGAGAGATTCTCAACTATAGATCTGCGCACTATTAGTATACTGCCAGCCAAGTCCTCTTGAGTGAATTTATAAGATGCCTGCGCGGGGAGTTTCTCCATGCGTGAGAACAATCAGACTGAAAAGCACAGATGGTTGTTTGTTATACTCAATTCGCTTTTTGGCTCCCGAAATTAGCTCATGTGAACGAAATGCGAAACTGCCGCCTTATTTTATATTGGTCCGGTATAGAGATATTGTTAACGTATGAATAGATATGTTAGCGAAGCACTACTTAGATTTACCGACTGAACTTCCAAGTCCGACTAAATCAAAGCACAGTGGAATTGAAACTCAAGAAAGTAAAAGACGCGCAGGGGCAATTCGTTGAGAGTAAATTGTCATACGAATAAACACACATAATCATTGGATTATACGTAACACTGATCTCTAATCCCTGCTCTTTAGTTATGAATTACGCGCATAGTTTCAGCGCCGTCCGATGAAAAATTACGTTATAGCATCTTGGGAAACTATCCCCTCTCGTGTCAGTGCGTCTCGTTCATTCATCGGCGGGAAGGCCGAAGGATTGCTAAGGCTCCCACGGGAATGGATACCAGAATTAGTAGTTCTGACCAAGGAATTCTGTAATGCATGGCAAGAAAAGAAAGTGGCTCTTAATATATTGAATGAGCTTTCGGCAAATGAACAAAACTTAATTGCTAAGCTTCTGCGACCAAGCTTAGATGGGACAGGCCCATCGCACCTTATTGTTAGGTCTAATTCACCGGAAGAATATTCTGTCTCCAGCAGGGGCAGCTTTACCTCAGTAATAGTAAAACCCTCGTTTCAAAGCATCGGAGAAGGCATTGATAAGATTATGTCCGCCGCCGCGCCTGCTCCTGTTTATATAATTTTACAAGGATACATAAACCCAGCATATATAGGTCATATGTCAAATGAAAGGAGGGTTTCTCAAAGAAAATCTTTATGGCTAGTAGAATCAATGCACGCATTAAACTTTCCTGAAGATGGATATATAAAAGCAATCAATGCTAGTCCGCCCAGAATGCTTGAGGCTTACTCGCAGGATGAATTATTAAAGGCATTGCGAAGGGTGGCAGGTAGCCTTACAAAGATAGGTGAAGGATATTTTCACTGTGAGTGGTTATGGGATGGCAAAAGGTTGTGGATTGTGCAAGCTGATAGTGCTGCTTCAGTTAAGCGCGGGCTACTTACAAACCGCTATATCCAGTCAAAAGATGATCTGCCTTCAACGTTCACTCCGACGAGCTTACACATAAAGCATTTTAGTCAAGTAGAATCTGGAAAGTGGAAGAAGCTTGAACGCCCTTTAACATTCAGAAAACTGGGCTTACCTACAGGGGACGTGTATCTCCTTAACGGTCACTCTTGGAATAATAGAAATAAGATAAATAATTCTGAGATTGAACGCGATCTGTCAAGAATGTGCCAATATCCCCTCGTTGTTCGATGTGATGTTGCTGTACAACAGCCATTGGAAGATACGCTGCTTCTAACGAGCGAGCCGATTACAAATCCGGCACGCCTCTTTGAATTCATGAATCAGGTTTCTATAAACTTCGCTAAAGCCCAGATAAACGACACCGAATGGTCATTTCTACTTGCAAACCTTTACAAGGCTAGGGCAAGTGCTTGGGTGCATGCCTATCCTAATGGACAGAGCGTCATAGTAGATGCTTCATGGGGCTTCCCTGATACCATGCAATTCTTTCCGCACGACACATATATATATGACTTGGTAAAAAAGAAAATCCAGAAGACGATCAGATATAAAGGGCTATGCTTATTGGCTCTGGAAGGCAAAACAGAGTATAGCGAAGTGGGTTCGCCACACGATTGGGCATCTGTGCTCCGCGCGGATGAAATACAAATTTTGGCGGATTGGGGACAAAAGCTTGCAAAAGCTCGTGGAACTGAAGTTCAATTAATGGCATTGGCGCGGCTTGGCGGGTGGCGCGGCCCAGACCATTGCCTCCCGTGGCATTACACAGACACGAAAATTGTTCAGTACGGTGAGTCAGTCCCAAACGTGATTAACTTCAAAGACATAAGAATAATACGGACGGTGCATGACTTAGATTATCTGTCGGATACGCAACAGCATAATATCAAAGGATATTTCGTCCACCCTGATCAAAGCTTGTTAAGAGATGCGGAGTTCATTCGCAAAGTCGCTAGAATAGCTGCGGATCGCGGCCTCCCTCTATACTTTGAAGGCAGTATCTTAGGCCATGCGTATTACATAATGACGAATGAAGGGGCACATGTTATTAGAGTTGCCCCTGAAGAAACTGGAGTCTCTAAGATTACATATGGGAAACTTGTTCGGGACAAAATACCTGCTGTCGTTCAGAAGGCTGGCGGTATAGCACGCATCCAGTCCCTGAGCAAAACGGAGGCCGTGGCGCTTCTTGCACGCAAGCTAATCGAAGAAGCATTTGAGGTATGGAACTCTGACAAGGAAACGCTAATTGATGAGCTTGCTGACGTGCTTGAGGTTGTAGATGCTCTGTGCGAACAGGCGGCAATCAAAGAAATTGACCTCAAGCATGTTCAGGAGAGAAAGAGAGAAGCGCGGGGTGGATTTCGAGAATTAATATATTTGAGAGAAACTGTAGCTAAACCTTTAAGGCGGATAGATGCGGATCCCACGGAAAAGTTTCTCTTCGACGAAGATGCTGATCAGCTAGTAGGTTCTTCTTCAAAAAAGGGAGAGTCACAACATTTAGAGATTGTAGAAAAAGCGGGGACAAATATTATTGCTGAATTCTCAGTTCCGTTAGTCCCACCAGTGGAGAAAGGCAAGAGTGTTTTCGGTAGTACTGGGCATGGAGTAAAAGTTATGTGTAAGTATACCTCTGGAAAATTAGAGGTAAGTATAGTCAATGATACAAAGGCTGCTAGTCCTTTAAGTACACAAGTCGAAATGTTTTCTGAGCACTCTTTCGGCTCAGAGGGGCAATTGGCTTTGTTCCCGGAGGAAATAAGTGCAAGAAAACTCAAAAGAACTAAGGGTAAATAGCACACGCAACGAAAGCCTAAGCCAAGTAACATATACTGAGGAAGATGTTACGAAGGATATGGTAGCTAGAGCCACTGCGGCAATTACTCAGCTGTGGGATGACTCACGCGGCACATTTTGGCGATCTACCGAGCATCGCAACCGAGACGAATCTAATAGCGAAGGTATTGATTTCTTTCCAACAGTTAGCTACAAGTCTACTGAAGCCCTAATTGATCTAGCATCTCGATACCCGGAATGGACACGAGATGAAACCAAACGGCAGTTAACAGAGATTTATATTCCTAAAGTGTTATCCCACTCACTAGATGAAATTGATTCTTCATTGGATACAACGAAGCAGCCAGGAGTTCAAAATCCATTTACTATTTCCCTTTACCTCATAACTTTAGCCAAGTCTGTAGAAATAATTAGGCCGAATACTAAAACTTTGGAATCAATGCTTGGTCAGATGGCTTCTGGCATTGAGCTTCTGAAGGGCTGCTGCAATGATATAGATCAAACGCATCCTTTTATCCAGTTCCATATTCTACGGGCAATTACAACCTGCTTGCCTATTCTGGCAAAGAAAATCGATCCATTAAATCTCCAAGAGCTAATAAGAGATACTATCCTGAATATCAGAATAAGTGCTAAGGAACTCCTTGCACGGCACATGTTAGGTCAGTTATCTCCGAGTGATGCTGTTGCACTTATTTTCTGTGCTGCTTCACTGTCGCGGTTTGAGGGAGATGAGAATACCTATTATGTGTTGCCCGCCTTAGAAGTAGGCTTCAAGGCGCAAGATACTTCAGGATGTTGGCCATTGGGACGAGTAGTGCATCAAGATAAAGATAGAGAAGGCCCACGGCTTGAGATTTCCACCTATGAAATAGCTTGGGCCGTAAGTGAAACGTTGCTGGGTTTA
>JBAWGU010000605.1:0-5885 GCA_049593215.1 Pyrinomonadaceae bacterium | reverse complement strand
ACAAAGAGGCCGCTTCTTAATTGGAAGCGGCCTCTTCATGTGTGTTGAGATTGACGGCTGTCTTCTCTTACGGCTGCTGGTTCTTTGCGCGCAGGGCTGAGACGGCAAGGTCTCTGGCGCGGGGCAGCACAGCGACGGCGCGTGCGACTTGCGGGTCGTCAATGTCTGCGGAGTTGCGGCTGACGAAGACGCGCGATGCCATGACCGTGCCGTAGGCTGCCGTGACAAGGTTGCGGCGCAGCTCAAGCTCTATGAAGTCGCGGTTGCGATCCAGTTGCGCGTCTGTAAATTTCCAAGAGGGCTGCTTCGCCACGTAATCCTTGAAAGCTTTGAAGAGCGCGTCCGTGACAGGAAAATCCGAAGGTTGCAGGCTGTGTGTGAAATCAATCGGACGCTGCACCTTGTAAGTATCAAAGCCAGCGACGCGTCCACTCGTCAACTCGCGCGCGAAGAAAAAGACGGGGCCGAGTTGCAGCTTCGATTGAATCGCATTTATCGAACGCGCTTTGACATCTTCGTCGGGCGTGATGCCGCCGCCGCCGTACACGGGCCGTCCCGTGTCGGTCTTGAGCGCAGGTCCGTTCGGCTTCGCCTGCTCGTCCTTTTTCTGGTCCAGACGTGTCGAGCCGCCGCGCGTGTAATAGTCGTAGAAACCGCCGTTCGAATAGTCGCGCTGAATCAAGCGGCCAGACGGCGTGTAGTATTTCGCGGAGGTGAGCGTCAGGCCCGCGCCGTATTCAAGCGGGATGATGCTTTGCACTAAGCCCTTGCCGAAGCTTGTCTGGCCGACGATGAGCGCGCGGTCGTGGTCCTGCATTGCGCCCGCGACAATCTCTGAAGCGGAAGCTGTGCCGCCGTTGACGAGGATGACGAGCGGCGTCAGATCAGGATTGGGATTCTCGGAACTGCGGCTCCTGTCGCCAAACCCGTCGCGTCCCTTTTGCGTCAGAATCACTTTGCCGCTCGGCAGAAATTTCTCCGCGACGTGAATCGCCTGATCTAGAAAGCCGCCCGGATTATTTCGCAGGTCCAGCACAAGCGAAGTCATGCCTTTCGAGTGCAACTCTTCGAGCGCACTGGTCAACTCGTCTGTGGTCGTGTAGTTGAAGCCGCGCGTCATGTCTATGTAGCCGACGCCGGGCTTGAGAAAGTAGGCGTCCGGAACGGAAGGCTGCGGCACAGCGTCGCGCGTAATCTCCACTGTCTCAAGCTTGCCGGTCGCGGCGCGCTCGACAGTTATTTTGACGACTGAGCCTTTTGGCCCGCGAATCTTATCGCGCACTTCCAGAGAACTCCTGGCGTGCATGTCGTCGCCGTTGACGGCGGTGATGCGGTCGCCAAAGAGCAAGCCCGCGCGTGCGGCTGGCGAATTATCAAAGGTCGCTTGAATGTAGGTGTCCGTCTTGTCGCCGATGGTCGCGTTGGCGATTGATGCGCCGATGCCGTAATACTCCGAACGCTGGTCCGTCTTTAACTCGTCAAACTCTTCGCGGTCGTAATAGTTTGAATGCGGGTCGAGCGTGCGCAGCATTCCGATGATCGAAGATTTGAAGGCGTTGTTGTAATCGAGTTTGTTGCCGTCAACGTAATTGTCTTCGATGACGCCGAGAGCTTCCGTCAGATCGCGCTCGATGGCTGCGGTCGCGGTGTTGCCGCCGGGCGCGCGCGGGCGCGTGCTGCGGCGATTCGTGGTCGTCGTTCCCGGCGTAGTCTTTCCGCTCGTGATACCGCCGACGGGCGATTGCCCTGTCTGTTTCTGTTGTGCGAAGGCAAGGCTGGAAAGCGAAAGGGAGACGAGAAGCAATGCGACGAGCGCAAACGAAAATCTGTTCTTCACTGCTCAGAGACCTCTTTTGAAACGAATCTGAAAATTCGGATAGGGCGCACTCGCAAGTTAGCTTGTTTGAAAACTGCGCGCTCGCCCATTTGCATAGTAAATGATGCCGAGCGCGCGGGCAAGGTTGCGCGCTTCGGCGCAATTATTGCGCATGGACCAATGTATTCGTTGCGATATTCATAGCGTTTTTGCTACGGCGAATTTTCAGAGCCGCATTGGGCCAATCATCCTGTACAATAGAAGAACAGGGATGAGGGATGAAAGAAGAATGATGAATGCGGAATGATGAATGATGAATTAAAAGCAGTTTGCCTTTCAGTCCGCATTCATCATTCCTCGTTTATCGTTTCCCTTTCATCCCTCATCCCTGCTTTTTGCCGCGATTAAGATGAAGAAATCGGACTTGTGGAAGGCGATCAAACCGGATACGGCTTGGAAGGGGCGCACGGGACGCGGCGTGCGCATCGCCATCATTGATACGGGCATTGACACGGAACACCCGCTCCTCAAAGGCATGGTTAAAGATTCGGTCGAAGCCGTGGCCGAAGGCGGGCGCATACACTTTCGCGCTTCTTCCGACGGCGATGCGGCGGGACACGGCACTGCCTGCGCCGGAATTATCGCAACGCTTGCGCCCGATGCCGAACTCTATAGCGTCAAGGTACTCGGCGCGAACGCTTCCGGTTCGGGCGAGATGTTTCTGGCGGGACTCGATTACGCGATCAAGCATAAGATGCAGGTCATCAATCTCTCGCTTGGCACTTCCAAGCCGCAATACTTCGGGCCGCTCCACGATCTGCTGGACAGAGCCTATCACGCGGGCTGCATCGTCGTGGCCGCAGCAAACAATCTGCCTCAGCCGAGCTATCCTTCGATCTTCTCTTCCTCTCTGGTTTCGGTCATCAAACGCGAGGGCGGCGATCCTTTCAACTTCGGCTATCGCTTCGGGCAGGTGATCGAACTCGTTGCGCCCGGCGTGCAGATACGCGCGGCCTGGCCCGGCGGCGGCTATCGCCAACTGACGGGCAACAGCTTTGCCTGCCCGCACATCACCGCTATCATCGCCCTCCTACTCGAAGCGCACCCGACACTCACGCCCTTTCAAGTCAAAACCATCCTCTACACCATCGCGCAAAGGCAAGGCGGAAGGGTGAAGGCGGAAGGCGGAAAGAAGGGCCGTTCAACTTGAATCACCACGCTTTCATCCTTCATCATTCCTAATTCATCCTTGCTCTTCGAGCGCGTCTTCTTCCGTGTCGTGAATGTCGAAGGACTTGTGAAGGTTGGTCAGTTTCATAATGCCGAGAATCTGCGATGGGACGTTTGTGAGGAGCAGGTGTGCGTCGTGGCGCGCGGCTGTGATCAGGCATTTGACCAGCTCGCCCAGCCCGTGACTGTCAACGCGCTTGCACTGGCCCATATTGATGAGCAGGAGTCTGTGGCCCACAGCGATCTTTCCCTGCACCTTCTCAAGGATGACATCCGTGCCGCCGCCCATCGTCAGTTCCCCAACGATGTCAATGACCGCCGTCCCGTTCGCCTCACGCTCGACCAGATCAAATTTCTTCATGGACATGACCTTGATGCTCCCATCTTAAATTTGCTGATACCCCGCTTGAACCGGAGCGACAATATAGCAGTAGTCAGTAGTCAGTAGCCAGTAGTCAGTAGATTGAGTGAGTGATGATGAACGCCGCGCTCATCTCTTGTTAGCGATCTTCTCGCCATGCTTTTACTGGCTACTGGCTACTGGCTACTGATTACTGACTACTCCCCCGCTTGACGCCGCTTTTAAGCCCTCCGTAGAATGCTTGTGGTTCCCTTTATTTCATCTTGAGAGTTTCGTTATTCTTGAAACATCCTGCGCTGAAGCCGGAGAGCCACGGGCGCGTAGAACAAGTCTTCTGTGTTAAGCGTATATCTTTCGGTGGCTCAGGAACGCTTGAGCGACAATTTAGCGGGCAAAGGAGTTAATTAGAAATGAGTAGTCCCCAGGACCCCCAGCACGAATCTAATGCGACCGAGCAGATTGACGATCTGATGCTGCGCGATACTGACGACGAAGAGGAGCACAACGAACGCGCGCGTGTCTCATCTTCCGTGCGCGACATGGCTTCGCGCATTCCCGAATCGCTGAGCGCTATCGGGCGCGACATCAGCCGCACAATCGAGCGCGCCATCTCTGCCAAAGATGATTACGTCGTGGCCGTCAAGGTCTCGCCGGACGCGCAGGAGCACCTTGAACAACTGGTGCAGGCCGGAGTCTTTCGCAGCCGCGCCGAAGCCGCCGCCTACCTGATCGAAGAAGGCATCAAGACGCAATCAGCCCTCTTCGAGCGCGTGCAGCAGAAACTTTCCGAGATCGAACGCCTGCGCGCCGAGCTGCGCGGCATGATTAACGAAAAGGGCGGCGTTGAACCTAAAGCTTAAAAGTTTCGAGTTCAGGGTTTCGAGTTTCGAGTTAAAAACAGAAAGTCTTTTACTCCGAACTCGAAACTCCAAACTCGAAACTTTCTTTTATGAGTGGCGCGCGCGAGTCGCCAAGCCTGTTTTGGTCTCTGCGCGCTACTTCTTTAACCGGAACAGTAAGAAACCATTGGGGCGCGTCTTTCATCAAACGTCATTGTTGCTCTTCTCTCCTCATCTTCGCGCCGTTCTCTTTCGCGCAGGTTGAGCATCGTGAAGGGTGGCGGCAATAAAATCCACAGAGGGTCTAACAGGTGTCAGAAACATTTCAACTTCCACGCACGCCCGTCGAGCAGTTTACGCTTGAGAACGGCCTGCGCGTTATCTTGAGCGAAGACCACGCAGTGCCTGTGGTCTCCGTCGCGGTCTATTACAACGTCGGCTCGCGCAACGAGCGCGAGGGCCGCACAGGTTTCGCGCATCTCTTCGAGCACATGATGTTTCAAGGCTCGGAGAACGTGCCGAAGGCCGCGCACTTTCAGTATATCTCGAACGCTGGCGGCACGATGAACGGCACGACTTCGACGGAGCGTACAAACTATTTCGAGACGCTTCCGGCCAATCAACTGCCGCTCGCGCTCTGGCTTGAGAGCGACCGGATGCGCTCGCTGAAAGTGACGCAGGAGAATCTTGATAATCAACGCAACGCCGTGCAGGAAGAGAAGCGTCTGCGCTATGACAATCAACCTTACGTCAACGGCTTTCTGTTGATGAGCGAGCTTGTCTTCAAGAACCCTGCGAACGCGCATTCGACGATTGGCTCGATGGCGGACCTTGACGCCGCGACTGTTGAAGACGTGCAGGAATTCTTCCGCATCTACTACGCGCCGAATAACGCTGTGCTTTCAATCGTCGGCGATTTCGATTCTAAAGAGGCGCGCACGCTTGTCGAAAAATATTTCTCAACGATTCCGAGTCAATCCGAGCCACCCGCAGTTGACGTGAGCGAGCCGGTGGAAGTCGCAAAGCTGTACGAAGATTACATAGACCCGCTCGCGCCCGTTCCCGCCTTCATCATTGCATGGAAGATTCCGCCGCGACGCACGCCAGACTATTACGCGCTGGTGCTCGCCACAGACGTGCTCGTCGAAGGCGACAGCTCGCGCCTCTATCAAAAACTTGTCAAGGGTGAAGAGTCTGTGCTTCAGATTCAGGGCGGGTTGGATGAGCGGCGCGGCCCGTCTTCAATCTTCTTCTTCGCCGTGCCGAAGCCTGATAAAGATATAGAGCAGATTCGCCAGACGATTTTTGACGAGATTAAGCGTCTTGCGGAAGAAGGCCCGACCGCAGAAGAGATGGAGAAGCTACGTAACGGCTTAGGCAACGACGCTGTGCGCAGCCGCCAGTCTTCACTCTTCCGCGCACAGCGTCTCGCGGAGTTTGCGCTCTACGACGGAGACCCCGATCTCTTCAACACGGAGCTTGAGCGATACCTGAGCGTCACGCCCGCGCAGATTAAGGAGACCGCCGCGCGTTATCTCAACACCGGGAATCGCATCACGCTCGACATCACTCCGGCACACACAGAAGAAGCTGACGAAGCGACTGCTGCAACCGCGCAACCTTCGGGCGAGCCGTCGCA
>JBAWGU010000604.1:0-10693 GCA_049593215.1 Pyrinomonadaceae bacterium | reverse complement strand
TCAACTCGGCCCAGCGTTGGCCCACCGAGAGCGCACGCGCAAAGACCTTGCTCTTCCATCCGCCTTCGCTCATGCCTTTCTTGACGATGCGATGATAGACCTTCTCAAAGAGTCTGGGCACGGCTGTCATAATCGTCGGACGGACTTCTTTCAAGTGCTCACCGACTTGATCGAACGAAGCCGCGTAATAGACAGAGACGCCGTTATAGCAGAAGACGTAAAAGACCGTTCGCTCGAAGATGTGCGAGAGCGGGAGGACGGAGAGAGCGATGTCATCCGTGCGGATGGGCAGACCGTTTGTGATCGCGTGAACGTCTAAGATGAAATTTTCGTGCGTGAGCATGACGCCTTTCGGCTCGCCCGTCGTGCCCGAAGTGTAGATGATGGTGGCGAGTTCATCCGCTTGTCCCGCGCTCATCAAAGCTTCGTGCGCGTAAGGCTCGCGCTCGTCGCGCTCACGGCCTCGCGCCTCCAAAGCTTCGAGCGTCATCGCGCGCTCAACGTCTTCCGCAGCTTCTTCGTCAAAGAAGATGATGCGTTCGAGTTGCGTGAGACCCTCTATGCCGCGACGCGCGTGGCGATAGACCTTGCGGCCCGAAACGAAGAGGACACGCGCGCCGGAATCCGACAGGATGAAGCGCACCTGCTCAACGGCCTGCGTTGTGTAGATAGGAACATTGACCGCGCCGATGCTTAAGATTGCAAGGTCTGTGATGGACCATTCGGGACGATTCTCCGAAAGCAGCGCGACGCGATCACCCGCCTTGATGCCAAGCTCCGAGAGACCGAGCGCAATGCGGCGCACGCGCTCGACGAAAGTTTCGGCGTTGATGTTAATCCACTCGCCCTGCTGCTTGTGATTGAGCGCGTCGCGTTTGGCGTGGGCGCGTATGGCAGAGAGGCAGAGCTTGGGAAGCGTGTTCAGTGCGCGCGCAGTTTCGCTCGCCTCGTCAGTCGTTCTGGCAGTTGCGGCTCTAGCCACTCTTCTTTCGGTTTCCCTTCTAACATTTGGGAGAGAACGTAGGTGTGCTGTAATAGGATACTACGAATCGCTACTCTTCTTCACCTTCAGACTGAAGAGCATTGCCTGCCTTGAGCGCAAGCGTGCAGCGAGAGACACAAATGAGACGCCCGCGCTCGTCCTTTATCTCAACAGACCAGACGGCAATCTGCCTGCCCTGATAGACGGGCCGCGCTTCCGCCTTCACCACTCCCTTCGTCACAGAGCGAACATGATTGGCATTAATCTCCACGCCGACCGGAGTAAAGCGCGAGAGGTCCGTGTTGAGAGCCGCGCCGATTGAAGCAGCCGTCTCCGCCAGCACAACCGACACGCCTCCGTGCAACAGCCCCGTGTACTGATGCACACGTTCATTAACAGGCATAGAGAGCACAACCAGTTCGCGCTCCGCCGATTCAATCTCAATACCGAGCGTCTGGAGCACAGTCTGATGCGAGCGATTTCGCAAAGCTTCAAGTAAGGTCATAAGTAGAAAAGTTAGAAGAGCGGCTTGTTGAGTGAGTTGTCAGATGGCGCGTTTCTATTAACGATGCTGTTCTTTATGTGCCTCTGCGTAAATCTTCAATGCGGCATTGATACGATTCTGAAAATCTTCTCCTTGCGCTTTGAACCATTCAAGCACGTCTGCATCAACATCTAACGTGACAGACACCTTCTTCTCCGGTACACGCAAGCGAGCGTTGGCAAAGAATCTCTCATCCAAAGGCGGAATATCCGACGTGTCAATCTCTTCGTCTGTCATTTCGCTAATCCTCGACCAATTCGTTGAGGATGCTACTACTACATTCAAAGTATGTGATTAAGTAGGAAACGTATGAGGAGTACATAGGCATAGATCATAATGATGGTCTTCGCCCAAAAGAAGATAAGGGTCGGCCAATTAATAGACGGTGGGGCTAAAAACTCAGTTCCTTCTTTTGTTCCGGCACGTTCCTTCCGCCGATTATATATTGCCCAAATTAAAGTTCCTGCAACGTAGTGGAGCAAGTCCAGAGCCAAACCAATTACAATAAATCTCGCCGCCGGGATCAGTTCTGGCGGAACAACCTGCTTACCACCACCCAGATCAGTTTTGAACATCCATATCAGAGCTATACCAGCGAATCCGAGTTGTCGGACAATATCGCTCGTCTTCTGGGAGTGATAGTAATATGTGTCTCTAACGTCTTCCAGCTTCAACGCTTTTTTGGTCCTGTGCTACTTGTACCGCCGCCTTTTTTACCGCCGCCGCCTTTTTTACCGCCGCCTTTTTACCGCCGCCGCCTTTGGCTGCTTTTTTCGCTGACTTCTTTGCTGCTTTCTTAGTTGCCATATCTTTATCTCCTTAAATTGAAGGGCGAAAGTATTCAACCTAGAATACTGGCAAATAATACCACATCACTGTTCACTGGTTCGCGTTCATACGCAAACGTAGCACCTAATTGTTAGGGTAAAATCTCTCTCTTTTCGGGCAAATTTATTCTCCTACCTTTTGCCTTTTACCTTTTTACTTTTGCCGTTCTTCCAGACGCTCTCCACCCTGCGCCGCCTAAAATGATTACATCTTCAAGACCTGCGCGCTCGAACCACGCAGCGACTTCCGCGCGGCTGTAGCGATTTTCAATCGGGGCGGAGAAGCGGTCGAACTGGTCCGTGTAGAGCACGCGAAAAGAGTATTTGCGATAGTGGCCGAGCGGAACTCTATCTGCAAGCGTGCGCGTCGCAGGAATCTTTTCGAGCGCGCGTGCAGGAGCGACGAACGCAACCTCAAACCCTGCCGCGATAAGCCAAGACAATTTTTGCAAGAGCGCGTGCGGCATTCGCGTCGTCACTCGCCGCGCGCCTGTCACGACGCGGAGCAGAGCGCGCCGCCAAGCCGCTTCGCCTTCGAGATTCCAGTAGAGATAGATGTTGATAAATTCTTCTTCGCGCAACAATGGCAAGAGAGAGCGAAAACCCTTTTCAGGCTCAGGCAAGTGATGCAACACGCCGAGGCTGTAAACGAAATCAAAGCTCTCAGGCGGAAACGGCGGATGATAAATGTCTGCCTGTACGAAGTGCGTATTCGGATTCTCACGGTTATTCCGCTCGGCAACTTCTATGGCCTGACTCAAATCCATTGAGACGACTTCGCCCGCGCCCGCACGCGCCATGTGAAAAGTGTGTCGGCCCGTGCCGCATCCTGCATCAAGGACGCGCTTGCCTTCAAAAAATTTCTCGTCGAAGCGTTCAAAGTACCAGCGAAAGTTTGCCTCGTAATCCGGCAGCATCTCTGAGAAAGCCTGCCACTCGTAACCGAAGCTCGCCGCCGTCTCTCGCTGCTTCCGAAGCGCATCGTCATCTCCGGCAGCCCTTCTCTCATGCTTTTCCTTCGGCAGCATCGCGGCTGGCAAACGCTCACCGTAGTTCCGAAAAAATTCCGGGTGCATCTCCCACAACATGCTTTGCAACTCTGGCGGCAGCAGTCGAGGAATGCGAGCAATCAGAGGAAAGCTCGCGCCGCAGAAACAATCCAAGCGACCGCTCTCAACCTCGCCCGCGTCTGTCTCTTCAAAACTTTCGCAGGAGAGAGAGCCGCCGCAGAGCGGGCACACGATGAGTTGAAGCAAACTTTTTTTCATCTATGCGAAGAGGACAATAGCGAAACGAGACGGTTCACGCAAAGGCGCAAGAAAAGAAGAACCAAAGAGCGCTGGTGAAGCACTCAACCTCTTTGCGTCTCTTGTCTTTCTGTTCTTTGCGCCTCCAGCGCGAACCCTCAACGCAGTTAATCTCACATGAATTGATTCATTCTTGCGGCGTGCGCGACGGCTCTCTGCTCTCTCCTCTGCCTGCGCCGATGTGAACCGTGTGCGTGCTTGGGAGTGTTGAGCTTGAATGAGACTGGCTGCGGCGGCGACGGCGGCGACGATGGCTGTTGCCCTGTTGCTCGACGCGGCCATTCAAGGTGGCGAGCGCAGCCAGGACCAGAAAGAGCAGAGCGTTTGAAGTCGTATGCAGAGTGAAATCAAAGAAGCTGTGGACCAGCACCGCAAGACAGCCCGCGAGCGCGCCCGTCGCCACGCCGCGCCGAAAAGGGTCTTCACTCCTACGCCGCGCAAAGCCCATGCGGAAGAGCGCAAAGATGAAGAAGACGCCGAGCAGCGCGCCGACAATGCCTGCGTCTGCGAGCACCTGCAAATAATCGTTGTGCGCCTGCTCAAGCCGGAAGATGCCGTTGCGCGTATCAAAGCGCGTGTAGATGACGCCGAACGCGCCGAGGCCCGCGCCGAGCAATGGATGCTCATGAATAATTTGCAGCGCCACGCTCCAGAAATGCGCGCGCCCCGTTGTCGGGTCATCCGTGTTCACAGTTCCCACGAAGCGCGTCAAAGCGTCTTCGCCGCCGAGCATCAAGACTCCAAAGAAGAGCGCAACGATGAGCGCGAGAGCAAGCCCCGCGCGCATCAGGCCGCGACGCACGCGCGACACTTTTTCTCTTCCATGCTCCGCGACATTGCCCGCTCTTCCGAATCCGGTCAAGACCGCGAGAAAGACAAGTTCGGCGACAAGGCTGATGATGCCTCCGCGCGATTGCGTCATCACGAGCGCGACCGCCATCAACGCGACGGCGAAAATGTAGAGCAGCCGTTTATCTTTTTCGATTGCGCCGGAGAAGAGCAGGCCGAGCGGCAAGGCGAGCGCAAGCTCCATGTAGCCCGCGAAGTGATGGCGATTAATAAAAGGACCAAACGCCGTGCTCTGCTGCAATTCCTTGAGGCCGTAAACTCTCGTCGGGCTGACGAAGGATTGTGTGAGTCCGAAGATGGCAAGCAGGAAGCCGAAGATCGTAATCGTCCGAACAAGTGTGCGTAGGCGTCGCGGGCTGTCGGTGAACACGAGCGTCGCCGCAAAGTAAACGAAGAGCGACGCAATCTGGACCAGCACGAGCCTTGTCGAGTAAGGGTCGAACGAGATGCTTCTGACCGGCGTTGAGGAAAGGAGCGCGCTTGCCGATTCCGCGTTTCCAAACGGCAGGAGTTGGACGAGGCCAACGATGAAGAGACCTATCAGCGGCCATTGCAGCGCGTTGCCGCTCAAGCGCAGCACGCGCGACTGCCAACCGTCCACGGCCCACAGCAGGATAATGAGCGCGCCGAACATCGCAAAGATTGCGAGCGACCAGTAATAGACAGCGCCGTAGGCCAGCGTGGTCATCACTATCGCCACGCACACAGTTAAGAAGATGAAACGATCCGCAAGCGTGCGTTCTCTTCTCCTGTGTGCGGAGCTGCCGCTCGCCGTCTCACCTGTTTGCGTTTCTGTTTTCCGGGCCAGCGTTTCCGCCTGCGCGCCGGAGATTGAAGTCGTCATACCAGACTGTGCCGAAGATAGGACACTGCTCCGTCTCAGCGCACGACGCGCGATAGATGCGCACGATCACTCCTTCGGTTTTCGCAGAAGTTTTGAAATTGATGATGACGGGCTGCCACTCGCTCGCGTCTGCCGGAGCGGGCGCGGAAGAAGCGATGACGCTCCCGTCTGCGCCGTCCATAATGACTATGCTCGGCGTCGTCTCGCTCTGCAAATCTTCCGTGCGAACATAGCACTCAAGCCGATACTGTGTCGAAGGATCAACGACGACGATTTGCGAAGCGTTGTTGAACTCAATCCGCTCTCTCGCATTGAAGACGATGCGCAGACTGTGCGCTCCCTGATGATGCTTCGCCGAGTCAATCATGACCTGCGCCTGATTCGCAGACTTGAGTTGCCAGCCGTAATCGCTCTCCTCTGCTCTGGCAGACGATTCCTCAAACCCGCCGTTCATTATCTCGCCGACGTTTGGAACAGCAACGCCTTCCGCAACGATTGCCCGTTCGATCTCCAGCGCGACGCGAAAACGCTTTGCCGCAAGCGCCGCCTTCATCATCTCAGCGCCCGCCGCGCGCTGCTCTCTCTTCTCCCCCGCGCTCAAACCGGACCACAACTTCAAAGCTTCGTCAACGCGCCCGCGCCCGACGAAAGAGAGAGCCAACTGCGCGCGCTCTTCCGCCGAATTGCCTGAGACACGCGCTATCGCCTCGGCGTCTCCACGATAAAACTGCCACGCCAGATTAAAGACCTGCGCGCGCATCTCTGGATACGCGCTGCCCGCGCGCCTCAGTTCTGCGAACGCATCCTCTTCGCGCCCCGCGCGCAACAGGAGATTGCCTAAATACCAGCGCGGGTAAGCATACGCCGGAGCAAGCTCAACCGCGTGGCGCAAATCCCTTTCCGCGCCCGCCACGTCACCATTCTGCTCTCTCGCCTGCCCCAACGACATCCACAAACGATAATCGTTCGGCGACAGCCGCACGGCCTCTTCATACTCACCGACGGCCTGTCCCAACTGCTCATGCGAGAGATTCCTCATCTCAAAATCCGCGAGAATGAAATGAGTCAGAGGATCATCCGGCGCAAGACTCGCGCCCGAGCGCGCAGTCTCCAACCCGCCCACCTCCATCTCCGGCGCATACTCCGCCACAGTGTTCCCCGTGTACCAGCGCAGCGCAAACCATGTCCCGACGAGAGCCAGCATGACAGGCACAATCAGTAAGAGACGCATCGCGGGCGGGCGCAGGTTGATAATCTTCAGTTGGTCTTGCATGAATAAGAGATGCGACGTGAAAGATAGGTCCGGGCGGCCAGTTGATTTAGTGCAAAGCTACCTTGTCATAGATTTCTTTGAGTCCGAGCGAGCATTGCACTGAGACTAATTCTACGGCTGCATCAAGCCCGCGTATATCCGTCAGCAGCCAGCGTCCATCCACCTGTTTGTTGTACTGCTCAATTTTGTGCTCGTCCTGCACCACGAGCAAATATTCTGCGAGCGACTCAATCGTGCGGTAATAACTGAACTTCTTTCCGCGATCATAAGACTCTGTGGATTCAGAAAGCACTTCGACAAGCAGTACAGGATTGAGCAACGTATCAACACGCTCGTCTTCAAATTTCGGCTCACCACACACAACCACCACATCAGGATATGTATATAAATTTGTGGCAACAATGCCGACGCGCATGTCGCTGACATAAACCTCACATGGGCTTTCTCTCAGACACGCGCGCAGCTCAGCTCCCGTGTTGAGAGTAATCAGATTATGCTTTCTGCTCGCTCCCGTCATGGCGAACATTCCGCCATTGAAATACTCACTCCTATATTCTGCCTGACGCTCAATCGCCAAATACTCTTCAGGTGTCAGATAAGTATTAGTCTGGCTGGACATGGACAACTCCTATTTTTAAGACCGAGCACGGCGAATATACCATGACCAGAGATGAGCCGTATTGCTCTCAATCCGGCTCTCAGTTTGAGCGCTAATCGTTGCTCAACTGCTCAATCTTAATTCTCATGCGCTTGAGCGTGATCTGTTCGGCTTCGCAGTCGCGCAGGATTTCCTGCACGCGCTCTTCCGTGAAGCGAGAGCTTGAGATGAGCACTTCGTCAACTTTGTGCTGGCGGCACATCTCTCTCAGGTCGCCGTTGCCGCCGAGTACTTTGAGGCCGTGTATGACCTTGCCCTTCTTCTTCGGGTCATCGTCAACGAAGCCGACGGGCGAATATTTTAGCTCGCGGTTGTTCTGCAACTCGCGCAGGAGAAGCTCGCCGCCATCGCCCGCGCCGTAAATCAGGACGCGGCAACCCGCGCGCCCGTTTGAGACCGGCAGGAGTTGGCGGAAGAGTCTGAAGGCCATACGGCTTCCCGCAACCATCATCAGGAGAATCAAACCGTCGAGAATGAAGACGGCGCGAGAGAGTCCCGCAAAGCGAAACGCGAAGAGCACCACGAGCACGCTCCCGATTGAGCCGAGCACAACAGCTTTCGCAAACACGATGAGGTCGTCAATGCTCGTGTAACGCCAGATGCCGCGATAGACACCCATCACCAGAAACGTCGCCATCTTAACGAAGACCAGCACAGGCAGCGTGCGCAGGAACAGACGCAAGGTGCCGCTCTCCGCCAGTGGCCCGAAGCGCAAGGCATACGCGCTGTAGTAAGAGAGCGTAATCAGTATGACATCGAGCAGGACCTCGAAGATGCGCCGCTTGTAAGAGACATCTATCAGAAAACCGTAGAGAGCGCTCTCTTCACGCTCGACCTTCGCCTCATCCTCTTCGTCATAGACTTTGACGCCCGCGAGATAAACACCCAGCAGCGTCAGCACAATCGTGAAAGTAATAATCACAGCGAGGCTCACGTCAATCTTGAGCGTCCGCACCAGCATCGCGAGCAGTCCTGAGAGAGCCGCGAAACCGTAGAGCATCCACACTGCACGCCGCTCCGACATCCCCAAAGCGACGAGACGATGCGAAGTGTGGTCGCGCCCACCCTGCGAAGCGGCGCGGCCCGAAAGTTTTCTTAAGACGGTAACGAAAGTCGTATCGAAGATAGGAATGAAGAGAATCAGAATCGGCACGGCCAGCACAGGCAGAAAGCTGCGCGAGCGTCCGCCCGAAACATGGACCAGAGACGCGCTCGACAGAAAGAACCCTATGAACATAGAGCCGCAATCGCCCATGAAGATTGAAGCAGGATTCGAGTTGTAAACGAGAAATCCTAAGAGCGATGCAGCGAAGACCGCGACCATCAAAGCCTCTGTGTACTGCCCTGTCGTCGCAAAACTGACGGCGATAAAAGCCGAAGCGATAGCAGCGATGCCTGCGGCCAACCCGTCCATGTTGTCGAGCAGGTTGATAGCGTTCGTAATCCCAATCAACCAGAAGATCGTAATCACCATGTTCGCGGCGGCAGAGGAAGTCCAGGGCAGGCTCAGCCCGTAGTTGATGATGAAGGCCGCGCCCATCACCTGCCCGATCAATTTTTGATAAGGCTTCGTGTGAATGAGGTCGTCAATCAAACCGACCGCGAAGAGAAAAGTGCTTGAGCCGATCACGACCCAGCCATACGGCGTGTGCGGCACAAAGAGCAGGTACGCAATCAACACGGAGAGCCAGATGCCGATGCCGCCCAGCATCGCCGTAGGTTTCTTATGCCAACGGTCCAACTTGGGCCGCGCCACCACGCCCCAACGCCGCGCCAGAGCGCGCACCACAGGCGTCAGCACGAGCGTCAGGGCAAACGTAGCAATGACCGCAATTGGATAAAAAGAGGGAAACGGCATGACTGTCCGGCGACTGTTGAGTAAGTTTCGTTAGTAGTCAGAGGAAAACCCTATTCGATTAGACGCCACAAATCAAGTCGAGCCGCAGAGTGAAAGAAAGGGACAGTCAGAGCGGCAAAGAGCGATTGCCGACTCCCGCACGGTATCACTATTGACTTGCCTTCAAAATTAGCATACAAGCAGCACTCATCCCGGCAATACATCCGCTTAAAGAAGGAGACTTTAGCTATGAGGAAGCATAAATTGAGCCTCTTGATTCTCGCCGTGCTGGCAGCAGTCTCATTGAGCATTGCTCAATCAACAAAAACCGGCTCTAACGGCAAGCACGCGGCCCACATATTCTTTACTCCCGATCAAGTCAAGTGGGGGCCTGCTCCGCCAGCGCTCCCCGCAGGCGCGCAACTCGCAGTGCTTGAAGGCGACCCGTCGAAGGCCGGAGCGCCTTTTACTATTCGCGCAAAGTTTCCAGACGGCTACAAAGTCCCACCGCACTGGCATCCGACGGACGAGAGAGTTACCGTCCTTCAGGGCACGCTCGGGATGGGAGTCGGAGAGAAATTCGATCCGGCGGCAGGACATGAATTGCCCGCAGGCTCATACTCATCAATGCCTCAAGGGACGCGACACTTCGCATGGGCGATTGGCGAGACGGTGATTCAAGTCAACGGCATGGGGCCGTTCGAGGTCAACTACGTGAATCCTGCGGACGATCCGCGCAAGGCTAAGTGACGATGACGCGCTGCCGTCCAGCCGCAGCTAAAATCTAAGTTGCAGCCATTAACAAGGAGGTTCGAGCAATGGGCAGTGAAAGTACTGGCGCAGCGCGTAAGGCTGCGCGTTCAACGCAGCGTGAGCAGTCAACAGGCGCGCTGAGTTGTCGGCGCAAGTTTCTGCGCTTCTTCCCCGGAGGATTTCGGGATGAGACGTACATCGCATGGGAACGTGATTATAAATGGAAGGCGCATGAGCAGTGGAACGAGACGCTTGATCGCGCGACGCATCGTGCGTTGATACGCGACGGCGAGTTCGCAGAAGTTGCCGCGCGGGCCGTGCGGATTGAGTCGCGCACCAATCTGCTCTTCTCTTTTGAGAAGATGGCGCTGCGCGATGCTGTGAAATCTAAAGAGGGCGCGCGATTGTTCGCAGAAGGACTCTACGATTTTCTCTACGGCACGGGGAGCGCGGAGCGCAAGTTTGAGCGTTGGTGCGAGACGGTTGCGGCCCTGCCGCGAAAGCAGACGCGGGTTTTGACGTGGCCTCTCGTGACCGTGTTCGGCTTCATCGCGCAACCCGACAGGCACATCTTCCTCAAACCGAATGTGACACGCATTGCGGCGCGCGAATACGGTTTCGATTTCGAGTACAAGTCGCGTCCGTCATGGGACACCTACGCGAATCTTCTTGAGTTTGCCGAAACGGTGCGGCGCGACCTTAACGATTTGCGGCCACGCGACATGATTGATCTCCAATCGTTCATCTGGGTGCAGGGGTCTGACGAATACGAGGAGTGAGCGCGAGTGAGTGCGGTCAGAACCGCCTGCGGTAGCGGGC
>JBAWGU010000603.1:0-16123 GCA_049593215.1 Pyrinomonadaceae bacterium | reverse complement strand
AAGGCGGAAGGATGAAGGATGAAAGATGAATTTGCAATCTCAAATCTGAAATCTCAAACTCAAAGCTTTCATCCTTCCGCCTTCATCCTTCATCCTTGCTCTTGACTCTGTTAGCTCAAATCAAAGAGGAGTTCAAAAACAATGTCAGAAGAATCCAACCCCAAGCCTGACTCTAAATCTAAAATCGTTCAGGTTCACGACCGCAAGCTATCCCTCTTGCAATCAGCTTTCGATCAGGTGGCTGCCGAAAAGAAAGAGCATCAAACCAGAACGCGCGCCACGCGTGGCCCCGGCGGCGAGGCGAAGGGGACGGAAGAGGCACGGCCCAATCCCGCTCAACCTATCATTGGCGACATCACAGATTACGTCGTTGAGGTTCACGAAGACCCTTCCAAAAAGATGACGCTCAAGAAGGCCGAGCGAAGAGAGCGCGGAATTGTTGACACGGCGAAGTACTGCGGCAAGCTCGCCGCCGGAATGGCCGAGAGCATGTGGGACGCAGTGGTCCACAATGACCCGGCAGCTTTCAACAGCTACAAGGCGCAGTTGACACAAAAATTCGGAGACTGCGACCCGACCTACGCCGAAGCTCTCAAAAAATATGCAGACTTTATCCTCCACGACGGAACGATTCCTTACATTCCGGCGCGTGGCGGCGAGGACCAGTTTGGCGTTGTCGAAGGCAAGCTGCCTGCCGACGCGATGATTGGCATCGTCGGCGATTGGGGAACGGGCGAGAAAGAAGCCCTCGACGTTCTCAAACAAATCAAGAAGAAGAATCCGCAGGTCGTGATTCATCTCGGCGACATCTACTATGCCGGGACTCAGTTTGAAGTTGACAACTATTTCTACAAACCCTGGCACGATATTCTTGAGCTGGACCATTCCGGCATCACAGCCTTCACGCTTCCCGGCAACCACGACTACTATTCAGGCGGCGACCCCTACTACGACATGATCAAGAAGCTGGACCAGCCCGCAAGCTTCTTCTGCCTGCGCAACAAAGACTGGCAACTGATCGGCATGGACACGGCCCTGCATGACAAACTCGGTGGTCCCCCGACGGTGCTTGAAGAGTCGGAAGCCGCGTGGGTCATTGATAAGATTAAGAACGCAGACGGTCGCCGCACGGTGCTGCTCTCTCATCACCAGCTCATCTCTGCCAACGATCAGTTTGAAAAGAAATATTATAACGAGCCTCTCTACAACCAGCTCAAGGACGTGCTGCCACAGGTTGATATGTGGATTTGGGGTCACGAGCACGACCTCGTTATCTTTGGCGAGGACGAGAAGCTCGGCTTGAAGCGCGGGCGATTAGTCGGAGGCAGCGCATTCCCCGTCGGCAAAGACGAGATGCCGTCAACACCAAAAAATCCTGATGTCATCTTCGACAAGAACGTCGCGCTCGGCAAAGGCGCAGCCTTCTACCAGCACTGCTATGCGATGATGAAGCTCGACGGCAAAAAGGCAACCGTCGAGTATTATCAGGACAACGATGAGAATAAACCGCTCTACACTGAGCAGATTTAAGAGCGTTTGGTAAAACCGTAGAGGCAGGGACAAGTCCTCTGCCCGCATCATCCGCAAGGATGATAATCAAGATTGATACTAATCAATCTTGAGATTAGCGAATCCGTTGATTGCGCCTACGCGCAATGCGGGCAGGGACAAGCCCTGCCCCTACAGCATGAACAAGGCTTGAAGGGAAATTTTGACGACACAGACTGAACAGCAAGTGGGAGCTTTATCAAAGACGGCTGCCGTGGTAACACCGAAAGATGCGGCAGCCGTTATCTTGCTTCGAGCGCACACAGACCCTGCGCGGCCAGAAGTTTACTGGGTGCGGCGGAGCGAACACTTAGCGTTCCTCGGCGGCTTTCACGCTTTTCCCGGAGGGCAGCGCGACGAGTCTGATGCGCAGACGCGTGTTGAGAATGTGGAGGACACGGAAACTTCTTCGATGATTGCCTGCGCCGCGCGCGAACTCTTTGAAGAACTCGGCGTGCTCATCGCGCGCGGCTCAGACACACTAACGAAAGGTCAACGCGCTTCTCTTCTTGACGATTTGGAATCGGGGCGCATGACGTTCGACGCGCTCTTAAATCATTACGGCCTTCATCTTGATGCCAACGATTTCACATTTGCCGGACGCTGGGTCACGCCGCCTTTCAGCCCGCGAAGATTCGACACGTGGTTTTTTCTCGCAGAGTGTCCTCAGAAGCAGGAACCGCACGTCACGCCCGGCGAATTAGAGACAGGCGAATGGATTGCCGCAACGGATGCGGTCGCGCGCTGGCAGCGTTCGGAGATAATCACCGCGCCGCCCGTGCTTCATGCTTTGAAAACTCTGGCAGGTGGTCTAGACAACAATCTGGTCCAACGCTTTCTCAACGTCCCGCAATCAAGACGCGAGATGGTGCGCCGCATAGAGTTTCGTCCGGGCTTCATCTGCTTCCCTGTGCGCACGCCGACCAAGCCGCCCGCGACGCACACCAACTGTTACATCATCGGCTCGCGCGAACTTGTCATCCTTGACCCCGCATCTCCCTATGAAGAAGAGCAGGCTGCGCTCGCCGCTTGCGTTGATGATTTACTGGAAGAAGGGCGCACGATTCGTGAAATCATCCTGACGCATCTGCATCCAGATCACATCGGCGGAGTGAATGCTTTATCAAAACATTTAGGCGGGCGCGTTCCTGTCGCCGCGCATCGTTTGACGGCGGAAGCTCTCAGCGATTCCATTCATGTTGATCGTTTCATCGAAGACGAAGAGTTGATTGAACTCGCGGGCGAGCCGCAGATTACCTTGAGAGCAATGCACACGCCGGGACACGCGCGCGGCCATCTCTGTTTTTATGAAGAACGCACGGGCGCGCTCGTCACCGGAGACAACATCGTCGGACTCGGCTCCGTTTTGATTGATCCGCCTGAAGGCAACATGCGCGACTACTTCGCTTCGCTTGAAAGAATGAGCGCGCTCCCCAATCTCTCCGTGCTCTTCGGCGCGCACGGCCCTGCCATCGGCAACGCGCGCGCGAAGATTGCAGAGTACATTTCGCATCGCCGCCAGCGTGAAGAGAATATTCTGCAAGCCGTGCGCGCAGGCGCGACGACGACGCAAGAGATTGTTGCGCGCGTTTACACAGACGTTTCCCCCAAAGCGCACGCGATGGCAGAGCGCGCTACAATCGCGCATCTCGAAAAACTCGCGGGCGACCGTTTGGTCACACGCACAGGCGATCTCTACGTCGCCAATGACACAAACCCGTCCGCCAGTTAAAATTCTCCCGTCACAATTAATTCTCAAGAGTAAGGGTTTTAAGAGCAATGGTCTTAGCAAAAACTTTAGGTGAGCTTAAAGCAAGCGGTTATCGCGTCCGGTCTGTCAAAGACGAGATGCGCGCCAATCTTGTGCGAAAACTTCGCGCAGGCGAAAAACTTTTCCCCGGCATCGTCGGCTACGATGAAACGGTTGTGCCGCAGATAGTCAACGCAATCCTTGCGCGCCACAACTTGATTCTTCTCGGACTGCGCGGCCAAGCCAAGAGCCGCATCATACGTCAACTGACAGACCTGCTTGACGAAAGCATTCCCATCATCGCAGGCTCGGAAATCAACGACGACCCTCTGCATCCAATCTCCGCCTACGGGCGACAACGGATTGAGCTTCACGGCGACGCGACGGAGATTGCCTGGATTGAACGCGACTCGCGCTTTGTCGAAAAACTCGCCACGCCCGATGTCACCATCGCAGACATCCTCGGCGACGTTGACCCGATTAAAGCCGCAAAGGGCGGGCATCTCTTGTCTGATGAATTGACGATTCACTACGGCCTGCTCCCGCGCGCCAATCGCGGCATCTTCGCCATCAACGAGCTGCCTGACCTCGCCGGAAAAATTCAAGTCGGCCTCTTCAACATCATGCAGGAAGGTGACGTGCAGATTAAAGGCTATCCCGTGCGGCTGCCTCTTGATGTCATGCTCATCTTCTCCGCCAACCCGGAAGACTACACCGCGCGCGGCAAAATCATCACCCCCTTGAAAGACCGCATCGGCGCGGAGATCAGTACGCACTATCCTACTGACCTGCAACTCGGCGTTGAGATTACGCGCCAGGAGGCTTGGACCAATCGCAACAGCCTCGATGGATTCCGCCTAAATATTCCAGACTTCATACGCGACCTCATCGAACAGATTGCCTTTGAAGCGCGCGACGACCAGCGCATAGACAAACGCTCCGGCGTCTCGCAACGCCTGCCCATCACAGTCCTTGAGTCCGTCATCTCAAACGCCGAACGCCGCGCGCTCCTCACAGATGAAGAATCAATCGTGCCACGTATCTCAGACATCTACGCCGCCGCGCCTTCCATTACAGGCAAGATCGAACTCGAATACGAAGGCGAGCAAATCGGCGCGCACAAGATTGCCAAAGACTTAATCAAACGCGCCGCAGGCGTTATCTTCGAGGGCTATTTCGTCGGCATAGATTTCACAAACGTCACGCGCTGGTTCGACGAGGGCCACACCCTGCGCCTTGCCGACACAGCCTCCGCAGAAGAGTGTCTGGGTCTTCTCGAACCCGTCCCCGAACTGATTGACACCGCCCTCATCCCCTTCGACTTCAAACGCGCAGACACCGCACGCCTCATCTCTGCCTGCGAGTTCGCGCTCGAAGGCTTGTACGCGCAAAATAAAATCAGCCGCAACGAAGAGGGCGGCTACACTGCCGCGACGAAAGCGAAGAAAGACAGGCGCGGAATGATTTATGATGATCTGACGGAGACGGGGCGATATAGTTAGTCCTCAAGAGAAAGAAGCTGATGGGAGACGAGAGCAGGAGCGTACATCCTAATGCTTTGCCGAACTACCCGAAAGCTGTTATTCCGCGTAGCAAGCTTGAAGATTACGCTCTTGATCCTACTCATAAAAATGGACAGCACAAAGCGCGACTTTTTAGAAGCATCCTTGGATTTGAAAGAACTGACTGGCAGAAGCTGGAAAAAATTATCCTTGATGAATTACCCTATTACGAGGCGTATCCTGCTGGAAAAGGTAAATGGGGCAAGAAGTATTTGGTGTCTTTACCTATAATGGGTCTTAATGGCAACATCGCTATTGTCGAAACTATCTGGATAATCAGACCTGAAACTGACTATCCAAGTTTTGTTGCGCCGCGAACGATAAGAGAAATAGGTGGGCCATGATCGAAGTAAAAAAAGCTCACGAATTGGATATAGTCGAATTAACCGAAGATTTGCCGGAGTATGGCCTTTGCCGGGGCGCGCAAGGCACAGTCGTCGAGGTCTTTGATAAACCCGAAGAAGCATACATGATTGAATTCTTAGAGAATGAAGGAGCTATTTCAAAGATTGCAGACTGGGTGAAACCAGATCAAATAAAAAACATCAGCGTTACTTTGAGAGAAACTTAGAATTCTCAAAGCCCTCCCATGAATATCGTTGAGCTTGTGATTGCCGTATAGCTCCGCCGATACAACTATTCATTGATTCGTCTTCAGGGACAAGATGAAATTCACGCGCCATTCAACTTTCAAACTCAAACTTTATCCAATGCGGAAAAGGAAGTAAGAGCATGAGCGGTCTTGAATTTTATAGAGAGCGATTTGCCGAAAGCGGCTGGAAGATTTTCGAGCGCGCGGTTGAAGATGCGCGCAGGCGCGGGCAGAATCGCGTCGAGGTTGAGCATGTTCCATGCGCTGCTTAAGAGTTTGACCGAGAAGATAAATTTATGAGGAGCAGGATGAGGACAAAGATGCGAAGTCTTACTACACGGATGCGTCGCGCGGCGGCGTTTCTCTTTCTGATAGTCTGTCTCTCAATCGCGGCCACTGCCGCTACGCGCGTAAGTCACACGGTCACGATTGCTGATCCGAATGCGACGACGCTGCACGTGACGACCATCATCACGGACGTGAGCCAGACGCAGCTTGAGGTCGGGGTGCCAGACTGGACGCCGGGCTATTACACGACGGAAGACTTTGCGCGTAACATCTCGCGGCTCGCCTTTACAGACCAGAGCGGGCGACAGCTTTATCATAGAAAATTTCACGATAGCGTGTGGATGCTGAACACGGCGGGCGCGTCTTCCGTCAAGATTGATTTCGACTACACGGCTAACCAGCTAGACCTTAACAAGTCGCTCATCACGCCGACCTACGCCATACTCAATGGCACAAACTTTTTCTTCTACGTCAAAGGCCACACGCTCGACACGGCGGAGACGGTGACGTTCAAGCTGCCTGCGGGGTGGCGCATCGCTACGGGCCTTGCGCCGACGAGTGATCCTGCAACCTTTGAGGCGGAGAATTATGATGTGCTGGTTGATTCTCCTGCGGTGGTCGGCGAATTTGATCTGGTCACGCTGCCTCTGCGCGGCGTGCCGCATCATCTGGTTGTCGCGCCCAAAGGAGTGCTGGCCGAAGCGGATTTGCAGAAGCTCGCCGCAGACGGTCTGAAAGTGATTGACGCTCACACGACGATGTTCGGCGAAATTCCTTATAAGCAATACATCACCTTTAATGTTTTCGCAGAGCGCGGCATTGGCGGGCTGGAACATCTGAACTCTTATCTGGGCATTCTGCCGAAGGCCGCCGCGCGCAGCGAAGCCATTCCTGATTTAGTCAACCTCACTTCGCATGAGTTCTTCCATGCCTTCAACGTCAAGCGCATACGCCCCGCAGAGATGTGGCCTTACCGCTACAATGAGCGCAACTACACACATCTGCTCTGGGTCTCGGAAGGCATCACGGACTATTACACAATGCGCGGTCTGCTCCGCGCGGGCTTGATTAAGCCGGAAGATTACTTGCAGGCGCGCGGCAACCTTCTGGGCGGCGTACAGTCTGATGAAGCGGCCAGGTATATTTCCGTCGAAGAGGCGAGCATCAATACATGGCTCGGCGGAATCGGCGGCGGCAACCAGCCCTTCACTGTTGACTACTACTCGCGCGGCAACGTGCTCGGCCTTCTCCTGGACCTCTCAATTCGACACGACACGCAGGGCGCGGCGACGCTCGACGACGTGATGCGTGCGCTTTACACAAACTTCTATAAGAAGAATCGCGGGTTCACGACGGAAGATTTGGTCCAGACGATTAATCGTCTGACAAAGAAGGATTATCACGCCTTCTTTGAGAAATACGTCGGCGGCACGGAAGCTTTGCCTTATACAGAAGTTCTCAGCTACGCGGGTTTGCAGCTCGATGAGACGAAGAACAAAGTTCCACGCATGGGAATCAGCACGGATAATGACAAAAAGATTACAGCCCTCGTGCCCGGAGGAGCGGCTGAAGGTGCAGGCGTGCGCGTTGGCGATGTGCTCGTCAGCATCGGTGAGATTAAAGTGAGCGACCCGGACTGGTCCGCAACGTTTCGCAAAACTTACGCGAGCCGCATCGGTGAAACCATCATCCTGTCTGTGCAGCGAGAAGGCAAACCTGTCTCCATCAATCTGAAACTCGGCGAGGCTGAAATCTCTTCGTGGAAAGTTAGTCGGCTGAGCGTGTTGACTAAAGAACAGCAGAACATTCTCGACACGTGGCTTAACGGTAAATAGAATTTGCGTTCCGGATTTGTCTTATGAAATTCACACGCTACTCAAAGTTCAAAGGCTTTGACGTGTCCTCAATCAATCTCGGCGATTTGATGGACGCGCTCTCGGATTCGCTTCTGGATTCGGGGTTTGATGACGATTACTACTGGACGCGGCAGCGCAGAGAGCAGGACACGACGCTCGACGCTCTCAGGCGCGCTCTGCTTCAGGCTCTCGTGGATCAGGGCTTGATTGACGAGCGGCAGATTGCAGAGATGCTGGCGGACAACAAGGGCGAGTTCAAAGGCTCTCTACTCGAAGAGTTGCTTAATCAGTTGATTGAGCGTCTGGTCGAAGAGGGCTATTTGAATCTGAAGGAAGAACCGCAGACGCCGCAGCAACAGCGCGAGCAGATGCGCGGAGGACAGGGACAGGTCGGCGAAGCCTTGCCGCGCAACGTGCATTTCGAGGTGACTGAGAAGGGCTTGGATTTTCTCGGCTACAAAACGCTGCGCAGCCTGCTGGGGAGTTTAGGCAAAAGTTCCATAGGCCGACACGACACTTCTCATCTTTCGACAGGGGTCGAAGCGGCGGCTGCCTCGAAGCTCTACGAGTTTGGCGACACGATTAATCTGGATGTGAACACGACGCTGCTCTCCGCGATTCAGCGTGAGGGCCTTGGCGTGCCGCTCAATCTTGAATACAGCGACCTGCACGTTCATCAATGCGATTATCAATCTTCCTGCGCGACAGTCGTGATGCTTGATTGCTCGCACTCGATGATTCTCTACGGCGAAGACCGCTTCACGCCTGCCAAAAAAGTTGCGCTCGCGCTCGCGCACCTGATTCGCACGCAGTATCCGGGCGACTCTCTCAAGATCGTGCTCTTTCACGACTCTGCGGAAGAGTTGCCGATGGCGCGGCTTGCCACCACGCAGGTCGGCCCGTATCACACGAACACCGCGGAAGGCTTGAGGCTCGCGCGCCGCCTGCTGCAAGCACAACGCAAAGAGATGAAGCAGATCGTGATGGTCACGGACGGGAAACCTACCGCCTGTTTTCTCGATGCAAAGGCGAACATGCCTTTCCGCAGCTACGGTCTTGAGTCGCGCTCAAGCGGCACAGAGCAGCGCAGGCTTTACAAGAATCCGATGGGCCTCGACCCGTTAGTGATGGCGGAGACGCTCAAAGAAGTGCAGGCGTGCCGCAAGGCCGGCATCATGATTAATACTTTCATGCTGGCAAGCGACTACTACCTCGTAGAGTTCGTCAAGGAGATGACCGCGATGACCAACGGCAAAGCCTACTTTGCCAATCCGAACAACCTTTCACAGTTCGTACTCATTGATTTCCTGAAGCGCAGAAAGAGCCGCGTTAAGTAAAGCTGTCAGTAGTCCGTTGTCCGTAGTCAGTTGTTTTCGAGTTTCATCTGAATTGAACACTTCATGTCAACAGTCAATATGCAAGAGCGAACAACGGACCACTGACCGCTGACAACGGACAGCTTTTCGTATGGACGATTCAAGCTCAAAAAAAGATCAGGCGCGGCGCGCGTGGGTTCCCTACTTTGTGCTGGCTGTGGGCTTGCTGCTGACCGTGCTGGCGGCCTACTACGTTCAGAAATCTAACGAGGCGCGGGATCGTTTACAGTTTCAGAATGCCGTTGAGCACACGCAGAGAAGTATAGAGGATCGCCTTGATACATATATTGCTCTGCTGCGTGGAGGCACAGCTTTCTTTGCGGCCAGTAATAATCAGGTCACGCGCGAACAGTTTGAGGCTTACGTCGAGCGCCTTAATTTGCAGGGCCGCTATCCGGGAATTCAAGGTATAGGTTTTTCCGCGCGGCTGAAGCCGGAAGAGAAAGACCGTGTGGCGGCTTCGCTACGCGAAAGAGGATTCGAGCGTGGCATCTGGCCTGATTATCAGCGCGAAGAATATTTTTCGATCATTTATCTCGAACCGCTCGATGAACGCAATCGTCTGGCCCTCGGCTTCGATATGTTCACAGAGCCTGTGCGGCGTGCGGCGATGGAACAGGCGCGCGATACAGGTCTGCGCGCAGCATCGGGGCGCGTCACACTGGTTCAGGAGATAAACGAAAAGCATAAGCAGGCGGGCTTTCTCATCTACGTTCCGGTTTACACTTCTAAGCGTCCGCCTGAGACGGTGGAAGAGCGGCGCGCTCAGTTAATCGGATTTGTTTACAGCCCTTTTCGCGCGGACGATCTGCTCGACGAAATTCTCAACTCAGAGAAACACCGCAATGTTGATTTTCAGGTCTTCGACAGCGAGTTGATGACGCCTGAGCATCTTCTTCATCAATCCAATCACAACGCTCCTGTCAACAGTTCTTATCAACCGCGCTTCCAGACCAGCACGACCATAGATGTTGCCGGACGAGAGTGGACTCTGGCTTTCACGACGCGTCCTGAATTCGACATGGCGGCGAGCGGAAAGTATCTCGCGCCGTCAATCCTCTTCGGGGGATTGTTTGTGAGTCTGCTGCTCTTCGGCGTCACGCAGGCGCAGGCGCGCGCGCACGCGTCGGCGGAACAAGCGGCAGAAGGTTTGCGCCAATCCGAAGAAGCTCTGCGCGCGACGCAGGAACGCTATCGCGCGTTCGTCGAACAAAGCTCTGAGGCCATCTGGCGTTTTGAAGTTGATCCGCCCTGCCCGATTAATCTTTCCGAGGATGAGCAGATTGAACACGACTACGCGCACGGCTACCTTGCGGAATGCAACGATGCGATGGCGCACATGTATGGCTACTCGCGCGCCGATGAGATTGTCGGGGCAAAGCTCAGCGACTTTCTCGTCCGCGATGATCCTGCCAACGAAGAGTACCTGCGCGCCTTCATACGCTCCGGCTATCGCCTGACGGATGCAGAGTCAAAGGAGGTTGACCGCGAAGGCCAACCGAAATTCTTCCTGAATAATCTGGTCGGCATTGTCGAGAACGGGCTGCTCTACAGGGCATGGGGCACGCAGCGCGACATCACGGAGCGCAAGCGCGTTGAAGATGCGATACGTTTTCAAGCTCACTTGCTTGACACCGTAGAGCAGGCGGTCATCGCCACCGATCTGGATGGGAACATTACTTACTGGAATCGCTTTGCGGAGACGCTCTACGGCTATCCGGCGTCGGAAGTTGCAGGGCGAAACATTACGGATGTCACGCCCGCAGATGAATCAATAGAGCGAGCGGAAGAGATTATGTCACAGTTGCAGAAGGGCGAAAGCTGGTCCGGCGAAATGCTTTTGCGGCGCAGAGACGGAAGCGTTTTTCCTGCGCTCGTCGCAACCTCGCCTATTTATGGCGAAGATGGAAAGTTCGCCGGCGTCGTCGGCCTCTCCGCAGACATCACTGCGCGCAAACGCACGGAAGAAGCGTTGCGCGAGGCTGATCAGCGCGCGATCATCGAGTACGAATCTTTGCTTGAGAGAATCACGGGACTGGCGCAGGCGCTCGGCACGGCGCGCGATCTGCTCACAATCTTTCGCGCGTTGCGCGACTTTGCCAGCGTCTCCGTTCCGTGCGTGGGGTTCTTCGTCTCGCTCTACGATCCGCAGCGACAGGTGCGCACAGCCGCTTACGCGTGGGGCGACGAGGTGGAAGTTGACGTGTCCGAACTCCCGCCGATGCAGATTACTACGGATGGACCAAACAGCCGCGCCGTCCGCACAGGCCAGGTCGTCATCACAGATGATTACATGAAGGCGACAGAGAATCATCCGGGCGTCGTGATTGGTCCTGAAAACAATTTGCGCCCGCAATCTTCTCTCGTCATGCCGATGGCTGTGATGGGCCGCATCATTGGCACAATCGAAACGCAGAGCTACGACCGCGCAGCTTACAGGGACGAGCATGTGACGGCGATGCGTATGGCTGCCAATCTCGCCGCCGTCGCCATTGAGAATGTCCAACTCTTCGAGCGCGAAAGCCGTGCGCGCACCGTTGCTGAAGAATCCAACCGGATGAAAGACGAGTTTCTCGCCACAGTCTCGCACGAGCTGCGCACGCCACTGACTTCCATACTCGGATGGTCGCGCATCCTCTCTTCGGGCACGCTTGACGAAACGACGAGCGCGCGCGCCGTTGAAACCATCGAGCGCAATGCGAAGGTCCAATCGCAAATCGTCAACGACATTCTCGATGTCTCGCGCATCATCACGGGCAAGCTCTATCTTGAATTTCATCCGGTCGAACTCGTCAACGTGATTGAATCCGTCATCAACTCCGCGCGTCCTGCCGCCGAAGCCAAAGGCGTACACCTTGAGACGGTGCTCGATTCAAACATGAACTTTGTGATGGGCGATGCAGACCGCTTGCAGCAGATCGTCTGGAACCTGCTTTCAAACGCAGTCAAGTTTACAGACACAGGCGGGCGCGTGCAGGTTCATCTCCTGCGCGCAAATTCTCATGCGGAGATTAAAGTCTCAGACACGGGGCAGGGCATGGGCAAAGATTTTCTGCCCTTCGCCTTTGACCGTTTCAGGCAGGCGGACGCTTCGACCACGCGCAGGCACGGCGGCCTCGGTCTCGGCCTCTCGATTGTGCGCCACCTCGTAGAGATGCACGGCGGCTCGGTTGAAGCGGAGAGCGCGGGCGAAGGTCTCGGCTCTACTTTCACCGTCAAACTTCCGCTCGCCATCCTGCCTTCCGCTTCGCAGACAGTCTCGGACGTGCAAGCGATGTTTGAAAGCGAAGAGCCTGAGCCTTCCACTCAATCTGAAATTAGCGGGCTGCACGTTCTCGTCGTTGACGATGAGCCTGATGCGCTGGCGATGGTCAAGACCGTGCTGGAAGAACGCCACGCGAGAGTCACGGCAGTGACCAATGCTGATGAAGCGATCAGGATTGTCGAGAGCTTAAAGCCGGACGTTTTAGTTTCGGATATTGGAATGCCTGAGATGGACGGCTACGAGTTGATTCGCCGGATCAGGCTGCTTGAAACTGAATGCGCCCGCAACGTTCCGGCTGTCGCGCTCACAGCCTATGCGAGGCCGGAAGACCGCGAACGATCTCTCGCCGCAGGCTTTCAAGTACACTTGGCAAAACCCGTCGAGCCTTCAAAACTCATCTTCGTCGTCGCAGGTCTCGCCGGACGAACTAAGAGTTTCGATGGAAATGGGAATGAAGAGCAAGGATGAAGGCGGAAGGATGAAAAATAATTTGAGATTACAGATTTGAGATTACAAATCTTAAATTTTCAAATTTGTAATCTCAAATCTCAAATCTCAAATTTCAAATCGGGCATTCTTAATCTAAATGATTTCGAGCGATGACATCAGAGACTATCTTTCACACATGAAGCGCGCCTGTGTGCGCGGCATCGAGATGGCTTTTCAGGAAGCTGGCACGGGTGCGCCCGTCGTTCTGCTGCACGGCTATCCATTCAACGGTTCGATGTGGATTGAACAGGTTGAATCGTTGCGCGCAAGGTTTCGCGTGTTGACGCCGGACATGCGCGGGCTGGGCCAATCAACTCTTTCGTCCGGGCCTGTCACGATGGAAGAGATGGCAAAGGATACGGCGGCGTTGATGGATAAGCTGGGGATTGAGCGCGCAGTCGTCGGCGGTCTTTCGATGGGCGGCTATGTCACGCTCGCCTTCTATCGCCTCTTCCCGGAGCGCGTGCGCGCGCTCATTCTCGCAGACACACGCGCACAAGCAGACACGGAAGAAGGCCGCCGTACTCGCGAAGAACAAGCCTTGAAAGCTCTTGGCGAAGGCATGAACCCCATCGCCGACGCGATGCTGCCAAAGCTGCTCTCGCAAGCTACTTTGAGCAATCAGCCGGAGATAGTCGCGCGCGTGCGAGAGATGATGACGACCACCAACCCGCATGGCGCAGCCGCCGCGCAACGCGCGATGGCCGGGCGTCAGGACCACACAGACTTCATCTCGCAAATCCTTGTGCCCACGCTCATCATCGTTGGAAGCGAAGACCCCATCACACCAGTCAAAGATTCCGAACTCATGCACGAGCGTATTCGTGACTCGCGCCTGCACGTCATCGAAGGCGCAGCGCACGTCTCAAACATCGAGCGGCCCGTAGAGTTTAACAGCGCGTTGGAAGAGTTTCTCGATTCTTTGCAGCCATGAGGGGATTTACTCATTAGCTCATTGATTCATCGTTTCAATGAGCAAATGAATCAATGCGCCGATGGATAAATTTCTAAAGTTCAGCATAGAAGAGCGCGTGCGTTGGGGCGACGTTGATGCGGCGCGCATAATTTTCTACGGCGCATACATACGCTTCTTCGAGTTTGCCGAGACGGAACTCTTTCGCGCAGTCGGGCTGCCCTATAGCGTGATGTTTGATGAGCTTGATGTGTGGCTGCCGCGCGCTCATATCGAATGCGACTTTCGCCACGCCGCGCAGTTGGATGACCTCTTGGTGGTCTCAGTCTATGTCGGCCACATCGGCACAAAATCCCTGCGCCTCAACTTCGAGGTGCGCCGCAAAGATGAAGACGCGCTCATCGCCGAAGCTCACTTCATACTTGTCTCCGTCCGCCGCGACACCTTCGAGACTGTCCCCATCCCCGATGAACTCAAACGCCGACTCGCGCCATATACAGAAAGGCAAAATTAAAAAGGTAAAAGGCAAAAGTCAGGGGAAGCCAAATTTTAATTACATCACTCATGTTGAGCTTGTTAATTAAAAGTGGTTTCCCCACACTTTTGCCTTTTACCTTTTTAATTTTTACTTCAATCCAATGGTTCTCCGCGCAAGTTTGCGTTTGAGGTCTGTGTAGCCCTGTTCGCCTGCGACGAGTTGGCCCAGAATTTTTTGGATACCGCGATGCGCTCTCGCAAGCTCTATCATTCTCTCCGTGAACGGTGCGCCCCAGAAGTTTCCGTAGAAGCGGCGGCGCATCTGCGCTGCGCGTCGCAACTCGCCGCCGAAATCCGTGCGCCAGCGCGCTTCATACTCTTCCGGTTTTCCGGCGAGATAACATTCCGCAAAAATCTCCGCAGAGCGCAGCGCGTAGTAGATGCCTTCGCCCGTCACAGGGTCCGCGAACCCTGCGGCGTCTCCGAGCAACGCCCAGCCTTCACCTGACGCGCGCCGCTTGTCCCAAGTTTCAACAGCAAGGCCCGGAATACGCGCAGCATAGCGTTCAGCCGAATGATTCAACTCCTCACGCATGGCTTGATTGCGTTCTGCATCTTTCGCGCGCCTGGACCAGAGCCGCGCTCTCTTGTCTTCGCGCATACGGTAGTAGCCAATCATGAAGTCCCATAGCAGCGCATCGAGCGCGGCGTGATCGAAAGCGTCCTGCGAAGTAGCGATGCCGAATGAGATGTGGTCAACGCGCGGGAAGGCCCATGCGTATCCGGCCCAGCCCGGCAGAAATGCAACGACAGTCGGCGCACTCTCTTCTTTAGGCAAAGGCGCGCGATAGCCGAAGGCGACTTCCATCTCCGATGGCGGCAGCGCGCCCGCGAGCTTTTTAGCAATCGGGCTGTTCGCTCCGTCCGCCGCGACGAGCATCTGCGCAGACCACTCTCTTCCGTCACGGCTTCGCACAATCCAACTCTCTTCCGTGTTTGTACGCGCGCGAAACGAAACGCGCGCGGCTATCACATGCGCGCCAGCTTCTCTTGCGCGCTCGCGCAGGAATGAATCGAGAGCGCTACGCGAATAGATGGCGAAAGGCTCTTCGAGCTTCAACTGGAGAGCCTTGCCCGAAGGTGAATATAGCTCAAGCTCTGCAACCTCGCGCCCGACGGCTTCCAGCAGGTGCGGCCATGCTTTCAGAGCTTTCGAGGTCACGCCGCCGCCGCAAGCCTTCGGCTCGCCAGCAGGTCTCCCATCAAAGAGGGCCACGCGCACGCCCGCACGCGCCAGAGCTTCCGCCGCAAACGAACCCGCCGGGCCTGCGCCCACAATCAGCGCATCAAATTTTTCGCTCGTCGTCACTGCTATCTATACTTTCCTTATCGCTGCTCTCGGATGATTCCGGCTTCCAGTAAAAATTTGCTCCCGTCTTTCCCACATAGAAGAAGAAAGCGCCTGCGATGATGCCGCACAAGCCCGTCAAAAACAGTTCCGAACGTGTGAAGCCCAGCGCAATCATCAGTAGGCCACCCATGATAAAGACCGAGCCAACGAAAATGGCTGCGACTCTGAAGACGGGTCGAACGTTTCTATCATCTGTGGACATCGCTTGATCGTCTAATGAAGAGATTTCCGTTAAGGCGCGCGATGGAATAACTTTTTGGGAGGCTGTTCCAAATCAACTTTATCGTAAATTTCTTTGACGGTAAGCTGGCATTCTATCGAAGCCATACGCACGATGTCCTGCAATTCGTGAGCTTCTAAGTAGAGCCAGCTCTTATTATTTTGTTTGGCGTATTGCTCAACCCTGTATGAATGCTGGGACACCAGCAAATATTCCAGAAGAGAATCCACTTGCTGGTAATGCTCAAACTTTTCTCCGCGATCATAAGCTTCCGTTGAGTCAGACAGGACTTCAATAATCACCGTCGGGTTAAGCAAGACATCTCTACTCTCATCACTAAACAATTCTTCGCCGCAGGTCACGACCACATCAGGAT
>JBAWGU010000602.1:0-13271 GCA_049593215.1 Pyrinomonadaceae bacterium | reverse complement strand
CCGCGAGCAGCGAGCGTTCCGCGTCTTCAGGCTTCTTGTCGCTGGCGAGTGTGACGCGGAAGGTGAAGAGGCCAGCGTCTTCCCGCAGGTCTGCGCCGGAGTTTGCTTCCGCAGCAATCTGCTGTTGATAGACAAGCGATTGATAGAGGCGCGAAGACGTGCCGCCGGAAAGAATCGTGTCGGCAATTCGCAGCGCGTAAGAGTCTGTGCTGGACGCAGGCGGGACCAGATAGGTGAAGACGACGGCGGGCAGAGGCACGTTCGTGTTGTATTCAACGTAGCGGCCTTCGCGCGTTCGCACAGGTTCTTTCACGTCCACGCGTGGAAGCGATTGAGCAGGCTTCGGGATGCGTCCGAAATATTTATCTACCCACGTGTCAAGCTGCTTCTGGTCAAAGTCGCCAGCGATGACGAGCGTGGCGTTGTCCGGGCGATAGTAGTTTGAATGAAACTGTTGCACATCTTGAAGCGTGGCGGCCTCTAAATCTTCTATGCTGCCGATGACGGAACGCTTGTAGGGATGTTTGGTCCACGATTTATCTTCGATGAGCAGTTCGAGCTTGCCGTAAGGCGGAGCGAGAATGGACTGGCGAAACTCTTCCTGCACGACGCTGCGCTCGGATTTGAAATTCGCGTCGTCAACATTGAGCGACGAGAGGCGGTCGGATTCCGCCCAGACGAGCGTCTCAAGATAATTGGACGGGACGGTCTCGTGATAGACGGTCACATCCTCAGCCGTGAAGGCGTTGTTTTCGCCGCCGACATCTTCCGTCAAGCGATCCATCATTTCGGATTTCATGTTCTTAGTGCTCTTGAACATGATGTGCTCGAAGAGATGCGCGAAGCCGCTGCGGCCCTGCGGGTCATCCTTGCCGCCGACGTGATACCAGACGTGTATGGCGACCGTCGGGCTTGAATGATCTTCAATGCTGTAGAATTTCAGGCCGTTGGCGAGCGTGCGCTCTTTGAAGTTGATACGTGGCATACGTGTTTGCGCGGAAATAGTGTTTTGAGAAATCGTCAGGCTCAAAAAGCAAAGGGCCATGAGCAAGGCCAGCAACGAACGAAACATATGATGAACGCTCCGAATTTTAGGATGGAGGCAAACCGCCTGCGTAGCAGCACAGGCATTGTTCTTCGGCTCTTTTGATGCCGCTTGCGGCGAAAGTTGTTGCATGACTTCTAAATCTATCGAGGAGAAGTTAGTGTCTGGATGATATAGCCTCGCAGTCTTTGACGGCAACTCTGGAGCGAAACTCTTTCCGTTGGCTTTGAAGTTAGGGAGAATAAGACTCATCGCAGAGAAGCAGAGACAACGCAGAGGTGGCGCAGAGGCTTGAGTCAATTCTCTACGTTGACTCTGCGCGTCCTCTGCGTCTCTGCGGTGAGCCTCAATGCACTTTGCATTCAAGCACGAATAGACCTTGATTGCTCGAAAGACCTATTCCCATTTCAAATCAAAGATGCTAATCTCGCTTCTCCTCAAGTGCATCTTGCAACTAATTTTTCAAAGGGAGAAGCGGATGGCTCGTGATTCGGCTACAACAGAGCGGCTGCGTGCGTTGGTCTTGCAGATCAAAGAGCGCACGGCGGACGGCACGATTCATTGGGAGCGGCAGATGAACTCCGCGCATCGCTACGCGCGCTGGAACAATAATCTTCTCATTCTGGGACCAGACGCTCCGCTTGATGATGAAGACACGCCGCGCTATCTGTTCATCACTCCGTTTGATTCTACAGACTGCATAGAGATTGGCTCTGACGATGCGGAACTCGGCCAGCAAGTCTTCGCGCTGGTGCGTGAAGTGGAAACTGCGACAGCCAAAGAGCCGCCCACTGATCCTTTTTCAATCACAGGGGAACTACTCAACCGTTTGACCAATTGATGTTCTCGCAAGCAATCTTCCTAACAAAAAATCTGCGCACATCAGGGCGCGAATATTCTCTACCCGAAGAGGAGTTGAAACGGTTATGTCCACCGAAATGACACTCAGCGATGAAGCGCAAAGCCTGGCAGGCATCACTATGTTTCGCCAGCTAGAGCCGGATGAGCTTGAGAAGCTGGCTGAAGAGGTTGAGCAAGTTGATTTCAAAGCCGGTGAGATCATCTTCTCTGAGCATGATATGGGTGACGCGCTCTACGTAGTTGATGCGGGCGCAGTGCGCATCTGGGTCAGAGATCAGGATGTTAAAGAGGTCACACTCTCGGAACTCAAGCCCGGCGATTTTTTCGGCGAGTTGGCTGTGCTCGATAGCGGCCCGCGCTCTGCCAATGCTTCAGCCATCGTGGACAGCACTCTGCACAGGTTGAAACGCGAAGACCTGCACGATTTTCTTCTGAAGCACCCGGATGTCGCCGTTGATATGATCTGCGAAATAGGCTCGCGACTGCGCCAGACAAATCAACTCGTTTCGCAACGCGTGACGCGCAACATCAACAAGGAGATGGAAGCGAAATCAACTTTCGGCCAGAGAGTCGCAGACAAGGTGGCATCGTTTGGCGGCTCATGGACGTTTATCTTTATCTATTGCACTTTCCTGCTCTGCTGGATGGCTTTTAACACTTTCGTTCTCGTCCACTACGGCACGGGCGAAAACGGCTCGCAGTTTGATCCTTATCCTTACATTCTGCTGAACCTGATGCTCTCGATGACGGCTGCGCTGCAAGCTCCCATCATCATGATGTCGCAGAATCGCGCGGGCGAAAAAGATCGTCTCGCGGCGGAGCAGGATTTTAAGGTGAATCTGAAAAGCGAGCTGATGCTTGAGGAACTGCTTCGCAAAGATCGTATGCACACAGAGCGGCTCGAACAACTATTAAAACTTGCGCAATCGCCCAACGGCTCGCCGACATCTTCAACAGAACAAACGCCCTCTTAAAGAAGGGTTAAAAGGGGAAGAGGGGAAGAGGGTAAAAGGAAAAGAGCAAGCCTTGCGTATCAACCTGCTCATCTTCTTCCCCTTTACCCTCTTCCCCTTTTAACCTTTTACCCCCAAAGTTTTTAATCCACGTCGAGCGGATTTCTGTAAGGTTTGTCTTTGTCTTTCTCTGCGCGCTTCATGGCTTCGCGGAATTTTTCTTCGAGGATACGCTCGCGGTCTTTCAGAGAGCCTAGCTCCTGAGCGAAGATTTGTTCGCGCTGCTGTTTCTGCTTATCCAATCCTTTGAGCATCTCGTCGAAAGAGGCTGTGGGTTTGGCCTTCTCTTCATGCGAGATGATGGCTCCGGTTTGCGCATCAATGTTGATGGTCGTTTCGCAGCACGGGCAGATGATTGTGAAACGCTGTGTGTCTGTCATGGTAAGCGGCTTCCCTTCTCTCGCGCAGCCGCAGAATCTTTTTATCAGGACCAGTTAACTCAGACTGCGCTTCGCACACAGTATAACATCACCTGCTGAATTGAGTCCGCTCCGTTGATTTCAAAAAAAATGCGAGCAGCCATACTGGATGGACTGCCCGCAGCGAGAACTTAAAATCCTTTTGGAAAGCTAGGGCTTGACGGCATTCACAATACCTTTGCCGACCTTCTTCGTACCCTCGCCAACTTTCTTTGCGCCTTCGACAGTCTTCTCGCCAACGGTCTTGGCTCCTTCGGCTGTTTTTTCGCCGACGGTCTTTGCGCCCTCTTTGGTCTTTTCCGCGCCGGTCTTCACGCCCTCGGCGGTCTTATCAACAACTTTTCCTGCGCCCTCTTTTGTCGCAGAGCCAATGTCCTTCGCTTTATCTACGACGAAGCCTGCGGCGTCTGCGATGGCATCGCCTGTGTCTGCGAGCGCGCTCTCGACCTTATTCTCAGGCAGGTCTTTCGGCTCGCCCGTCACGGGATAGACTCTCGCGGTGCGTTTGCCGTTGCGTGTTGTGACGACGACTTTGGAGACGCGCGTGTTATTACGGAAGGTGCGCGTTTCCGTCTTGACGCCGCTCGCGTCCGTCGTGGTCGTAACCTCAGATTGATCCGGGGCGGTAACCGTCTGTGTCTGGCTACTCGCAGTCGTGTTAGTTGTCGTGGTGGTTGTAGTCGCTACATTGGCGTTGGCATTGGCGTTCGTCGCAGTCTCCTGCGTGCTCGAACAGCCTGCCACGAGTATCAATAAACCCATAACGGCCCAGAGAGCCATAAATTTAGTACGCACTTTTCTATCTCCTTCTGCCAGGTTTTATGCCATCAACAGAAGCGATATTGGCAACCAATGTGCCATGAAGATTAAAACACGGTCACTGAAGTTCGGCGGGAAAAGCTATGTTTTGCGAGAGGTTTAAGCAAAAGAGGCACGCCCTGCGTTTCTTAACAATACGTCAATCAGCATAAAAGAGTACATAAAGCTGTCCGTTGTCAGTTGTCAGTAGTCCGTTGTTTGTGATTGCTAAGATGAATGCTGGAGCCAAGCGTTCAACATCGGTAAGAATTAAAACAACGGACAACGGACTACGGGCAATTATTTTCTTTTCGCCAGATTAGCGATGACGGTTGCGAGTTCGACAGGCTCGACTGGCTTGGGGACGTGAATTTGGAATCCTGAAGAGAGGGCGCGTATGCGGTCTTCTGCGCGCGCGTAGGCAGTGAGGGCGACGGCTGGGGTCTGTCCGCCCTGCTGCGGGTCCAGGGCGCGCACCTGTTTGATTAACTCGTAGCCGTCTTCGCCCGGCATCTCTATGTCTGAGACGATCACATCGGGGCGGCGCTCTTTCAGCAAACGAATCCCTTCGGCAGTTGAGCGGGCCGCGATTACCTTCGCGCCGCATTGCTCAAGGATGAGCGTGAGCATCTCAAGCGTGTCCGGCTGGTCGTCAATAATCAGCACGTTCACGCCCTCAAGCTTGACCAGCTCTGCGAATGAGTCTTCGACCTTGCTCAAAGGCGATTGATGCCTTCTTTCAACTTCCGTTGGCAGGCTTGAGCCGAGTGGCGCAGGGATCGGCAGATTGACTGTGAAGGTCGTTCCCTTTCCTTCGCCATTGCTCTGGACGCCCACTGTGCCGCCGTGCATCTCTACCAGATGACGAACAATCGCAAGGCCGAGGCCCAAGCCGCCGTGCAGCCTCGTCGTAGAGCTGTCGGCCTGCCGGAAGCGATCAAAGACGAAGGGAAGAAAATCCTGTGTGATGCCCTGCCCTGTGTCGCTGACGATAATCAGGGCGTGGCTGTTATGGCGTACAAGGCGAATCTCTACGCGCCCGTTTGTCGGGGTAAACTTGATGGCGTTGGTGAGCAGATTCCAGACCACCTGCTGCAAGCGGTCAGGGTCTCCCGGAATCTGAAAAGGCTCTGTCTTCAAATCGGATTCAAGACGAATGGATTTCGCATCGGCGGCGGGGCGCACGGCTTCTATCGCAGATTCTATGACCGGCTCAAGCTCAATCGGGCGAATGTCGAAACGCAGTTTCCCTGTGATGATGCGCGAGACATCCAGCAGGTCGTTGATAATCTGCTCCTGCGCTTTGGCATTGCGCTCGATGGTCTGCAAGCCGCGCGTGAAAGTCTCTTCGTCGGAATTGCGTGCGAGCAGATGCGTCCAACCGAGGATGGGCGTCAGTGGCGTGCGCAATTCATGCGAGACTGTGGCGAGGAATTCATCCTTGATGCGATTGGCTTCGCGCGCTTCGTAGTAGAGGCGCGCATTATCAACTGCGAGCGAGGCGCGGCGCGCAAGGTCTGCGGCGAGAGCAAGGTCTTCTGCGCCGTAACGACGATTCGTTTGAGTTGAGATGAGCGTGATGGCTCCGAGCACCTGCCCGTGTACGACCATCGGAACGATCATCGCGGATTTCAGCCCAAGCTCAATACTGATTCTTGCGTGCTCCTCGCTCTGCGCCGTCGCCTTAATCAGCTCGTCCGTGATCTCCGCGTAAATTTCAGCCTGCCCTGTGCGCATGACTTTCGCTACGCCCACAGGATCATCACGGCGTGTGGGGAAGCGCCGCCTTAGCTCATTCGCCATCTCGACTTTCGACGGATCAACATGAGCCACGGCAAGCTGCCTGATCTCTTTGTCATTGTCGAGCATATGCACGGCGCACCAGTCTGCGATGTGCGGAACGGCAAGGCGCGCGACGCTTGCCAGCGTAGTCTCATAATCGAGCGAAGAGGCGAGCACTTCGCTTGCTTCCGCCAGAAACGCCGAACGCTTCTCAGAAGCTTCCGCACGCTCGCGCGCTCTTTGCGCCGTCTCAAACAGGCGCGCGTTGTCCATCGCCACGGCAGCCTGCGCCGCCAGCCCCTCAACGATGCGCTCGTCGCGTTCGCTGAAAACAGCAACGTCGGGATGCCCGAAGAAGAGGCCGCCCAGCACTTCGCCCGAGCGCGAGCTGACGGGGACTGCGAGATAGCTCGTCACAGGCAGATGGCCCGGAGGCATTCCGTAGTAAGGAGAGTTCTTGCCGTAGCGCGAGTCTTGCTTCACATCGTCAATGCGAATCGTTCCTTCGCCTCGAAACGTCGGGCCGAAGAGGTCTGTCGCGCGCGGCATGGGAAAATGCGTGAAGGCTTCGCGCGGCACGCCTGAGAGCGTGTAGAGCATGTATGACGCGCCGCGCTCGTCCAGCACGTTATAGAAGAACGCTCCGAAGTGCGCGCCCGTCAATTCAGTCGCAGCATCCGTCACAGCCTGCACAAGTTTTTGCTGGTCCAACTCCGCCGCCACCATCTGCCCCAGATGATTTACTGTCTCGACTATTTCAGCCTGTTCTTTTACTTCCGTCTCAATCTTCTTGCGCTCCGAGATGTCTTTGATGATGGCAGCCATGCCCGCAGGCTTGTTGCTGCTCTCTCGCACAATGAAGATACTCAGAGAGACAGGCACACGCGTTCCGTCTTTTCTAAAATAGTCCTTCTCATACTCTTGCGGCTCGCCCGTCTCAAACATCCGCTCGACACACTGGTTACCCACCTCCTGATACTCCTGCGGCGTCAGGTCGTTGTAATGCATCCCGCTCAAAAGTTCCGCTCGCGTATAACCCGTGAGACGCTCGAAGGCGCGATTGAAATCAACAAACTCCCCATCGAGATTCGCGTACACGATGGCATCCAGAGACGATTCGTAAATCCCACGAAAACGCTCCTGCGCTTTATCAAGTGCGTCCGTCGCATTCACCACACGGAGCCGACTCTTGTGCATGGCTTCGCTCAGAAACCCGCTTGTCAATCCCGTGACGGCAAAGAGAAAGAGGCCAATCAGATTCGCCGGTCCTTTTAGGTGCAGAGTGTATTGAGGCGGGATAAAGAAATAGACTGCCCCGAACATTCCCAGCGCAGTCGCCAGCAGCGCAGGCCACAGACCGCCATACCACGCAGTAAAGATGATGGCGATGAGGTAGATGATGTACGGGAAATCGCTCCCAAGAATCGGCTTGAGCGACATCCTCAAGAGCGTCGCTCCCACGAAACTCAAGATTGCAACACCGAAACGGAGCCAGGCAGACCGTGACACATTACCCATAGTTAATTTCCGAGTAGCCGCCGCGCCGCGCATCACAGGCCGGATGGGGCCAGCCCTGATGCGTGTCAAAACTTTGGGAGAGTTTTCGAGCTACGATTTAAGAGGATGATAACTCACCAAACTGAATTTTGCATCATAAGTCTCTGAGCAAAATTATTGAGCCACCATTAAGAGATAGGATTCTTTGAGAAGTCGGAAAGCGAGCGACGAGGCTCTGATTAAAAGATTGGAGCGCGAGACGGGGCTTGAACCCGCGACCCCCTGGTTGGGAACCAGGTGCTCTACCACTGAGCTACTCGCGCTTAAAATCAACCTGCCCGATTGAGTGATGTCAAAAGGTAATCAACAGCCCAGTTGACTTTTTGAATCTGCCCGCTCAACGTCGGAATGAGTCTTAAAGTAACTCCGGCTGTGCCGAATCTTTCAACTGGAACTAAATATACTTCACCATTCTCTGGATTCAAAACGGCAAAAAGGTCAGCTAAACCATGATAGCCCTGCTTTGTGGCTCCATTCCCTGACTGGCTATAGCTATTAAATAGCAAGACCCCGTTTTTAACCCTTCCTGTCTTACATTGTACGCGCCTTATGCTCACCGAATCATCAATAACGAAGTCGTATTTGTGTCCTTCCCCGAAGGGTATAGAGACCAAGTAGCCTGCCGCTACTAAGGCCGCGAGGATTTTAGCCTCCGTCAAGTTACCCTTTTCTCTAGTTTGCATCGCTGTGTTATTAGCGTGGCACGTCCGTTCAAAAGCAGGGCAGAAGGTGAAGGATGAAAAGATTGCTGGCTAAACTTTCTTCATCTCCCGTTGGAGGAAAGATAATCAAGTGAGGTGGCTGCTGTCAAATAATTGCCCCAAACGAGTATTCTGCCAATGATAGTGCAGTTATACTGCGCCCCGCAGCATGATCAGTAGTTAGATTTGCGGTTGTGTGATTAAAGTCGAATGGGCTATCTCTTTCCGTAGCAGATGATGTTAAGATAATTCCTGTTAGCGTGGATGCGTTTGAGATGGGGTTAAGGAAGATTAATTTATGTCGCGCAGTAAGCAGCTTGTATCAGAAAAGAGAAAATATCTGGTAACTACTGTTGCCCAAGCTAAAGAAATAACCTTATCTTGGCTGTCTGAAATCGAGCTTGCAAATGTTATTACTCTTGGGTTGCCGGAAGTTGATGATCGTTATCATGTCTGGCGTGTACCACTCTGTGCTTTGTCGGGCGTTTCAAAAATTGGAGAGGTGGTAATTGACGCTTATACGACAGCCATAATATTTGAGAAGACTACTAAACCTGAGATGCTGGAAGCGCGACTTCTGAAAAAGGACGAAGTGCGTCAGACGAAAAAGCGTCAGGTTATAACATACCCTCTTTCGCCGCTTAGGAATACCATCGGTCTGGGCGATTGTGTCGAGCTGGTTGACGAAATGCCTGCCGCTTCAGTTGATTTGGTTTTCACGTCACCTCCGTATTTCAACGCACGCCCTGAATACAGTGATTATGAGGAATACGAACAATACTTATTCAAGATGCGTCAAGTCATTAACCGCATTCATAGAGTTCTTAGCGAAGGGCGTTTTTTTGCAATTAACTGCGCGCCCGTCTTACTTCGCCGCGCTAGTAGAAATCAATCATCGAAACGGATTGCTGTACCGTTTGATCTTCACCGCATCTTCATCGAAGAAGGTTACGATTTTATTGACGATATAATTTGGGTTAAACCGGAAGGGGCAGGTTGGGCGACAGGCAGAGGACGCCGCTTTGCCGCTGATCGTAATCCTCTCCAATACAAAGCCGTGCCCGTGACGGAATATATTTTGGTTTACCGTAAGCGGACGGATTTATTAATTGATTGGCACATTCGCAATCATCCAGATAAAGATACTGTAACTGCGTCAAGAGTTAGCGACGATTACGAACGTACAAATGTTTGGCGGATTCAGCCCCGAACTAATGCTCAGCATCCGGCAGCCTTCCCCTTAGAACTTGCTCAAAAGGTTATTAAATATTATTCCTTCAAAGGCGATGTAGTATTAGACCCGTTTGCCGGATCGGGGACGGTAGGGGCTGCTGCCATCAGCTTAGAGAGACGTTTTGTGTTGTTTGAAATCAATCCTGACTATGTAGAGTCAATGCGCCAAGATGTATCTTGCTGGCTGGGCGAGGCCAGCCGCAATGTTCTCTGTATAAACTGCTCTACTCCGCCCCCTCCGCAACAGCCTTCTTTACTTGAACAAGATTGAGATGCCTGAAAAAGATAAATCGTCCATTAGCGATCTCTTTCCAGAAAGCGGTCGCCTTCTTCTGACGGGAGGCGGAAAGGAATTTATAGAACGCATCGGCGTTGAGGCTACTCGCCGCGTAATTCACCATGTCATGATGGGTGAAAATCTTCGGCAGCAAACAGAGCCACTAACAAGACGGCGTGTTGCTCAGATTAGTGGCGCAATGGTCGCTTTATTTGCTAGAGGGTGTCTGGAGATAGAAAACTTCACGGAATCGCTTTCCAACATGGCCGTCGAGCAACTACGTGCTAAAAAGACTGATAAAGTGGCAGTGTGGCCTGCACAGTGGCTCATAGGTCTCACCGGCAAATCTGTCCAAAATGTTCTTCGAAGTAAGTCGGACGCTTTAGAGAATTATATCTTTGATTTTGAGTCTGCTGTTGAGGAAGCCGCCGAAAAATGCCGTCAAGACATGGGAAATCTAAAGATGACTTTAGGCTTCATGGAAGATTCAGAAGGTCGGAAAGCAGAGCTTGACTGGAAAGATATAACCCGACTCACTACCGCCATCGGGGCACAAACACTCGCCATACGTGGCTCTGATAAATCCATATACGGCAAATTGTTCGAGCGGCTGATATTAGGCTCTTTTCTCACTATTCTTGGCTTTGAAAGAGTAAACCCTGCCGCAAACACAAAGGATGCAGGGGTATTTTGGTTGTCCGATAGTTTTGATTTGAGAGAAAGCGATGCCACGCTTCTGGTTAAAAGGGGTAAGCTGGCACGATTCGATATTGGTTTTATTGGCGCTGGCAATTCAGAAATTTCTAAGGATAAGCTGTCTCGCTATGCGCGAGAAGTAGAAATGGCTGGTGGTAAAAGCAGTTCTGTCACCTTTATCATCGTAGATAAATTGCCTAAGTCCGGGAAAACTCAGAAAGCGGCAGAAGCTATCGGCGCTGAGATTATTCAGATGAGCATGAAATATTGGCCGCGAGAACTTGCACAGAGGCTTGGCGCACGACTTGGCATCAAGCATGAACTTCAGAAACTAGCCGATAGCAAGATTAGTGATTATTTGGAGAGGAAACTGGATGCCATACCTGTTCAGGAGTTCCTTATTGGAGTGTCTCCCGCAGATTTAGAACAAAACCAGGAAATGCCTGAAGCCGAAGAACAAATAGCTCCTTTTGAGGATGAGGAATAATAAGGCAAGTCAATTACAAAAAATTAAGACATAGAAAATACGTGAAATAGGAGGTTAAATGTCGCCGTGCAAATCTAACAACTCATTCAATCCGGCACCTCGACAGACTTGGTCAATTTCACCGTTAGGCTTCTCTTCACTCTTTGATATAGCGGCGCATGAGGTCGTGCCAGTGGCCTTGCGCTTTGAGGATGATCTCTGTGACTTCGCGGACTGCGCCGAAGCCGCCGGGAAGTCTGGTGATGTAGTGCGCGGCGCGGCGTGTTTCGTCAACGGCGTCGGCAACGGCGACGGCAAGCTCTGAGCGTTGCATCAAGGGAACGTCGGTCACGTCGTCGCCGATGAAGGCGACTTCGGCTTCCGTCACATTTGCCTCTGCCAGCAATGAATCAAAATCTTTAATCTTGTCGTGCGTGCCCTGCCGCACATGCTTGATGCCAAGCTCGCGCGCGCGGCGTTCGACGAGGCTTGAAGTGCGGCCAGAGATGATGCCTGATTGAAGTCCTGCGCGGTGAAGCAGGACGAGGCCGTGGCCGTCGCGCACGTGAAAGCTCTTCTGTTCGTCGCCGTCAGGGGTGAGCGTGATGCGCCCGTCCGTGAGCACGCCGTCGCAGTCCATCAAGAGCAGCTTAATGCGCGCGGCGCGTCTTTCGATGTCCGCCCATTCGATCATCGGAGTCCTTAGCGCACCTCGAAGAATTGAATGTCTGCCAGCTTCCATGCGCCGCCAACGCGCGTGAGGATGAAGACGGCTGTGCCCGCTTGTTCGCGTCCAAGCTCTTTCGTGTTGAGGCTCACGTCGGCAGCGAGACGGTTCGCGTCCAGTGTTTCCGTGCGCAGCACGCGCGTCTGCCAGATTTCAGGCTGGCTGGTAATGACGCCGCTCGAAAACTTTGCGAGTTCGCCGGGCACTATCAGCGCGTCGAGTTCCGTCCTTCTGCCTCCCCTGATGGTCTGGTCCAGTTGGGCCAGAAAAGCGCGCGCGGATTCGTCAACCGTTGGCGACGAGTTTGCTCCCGCTTCCGCCTTGATGCGCGATGCACGCGCGGTAAGAGTGGAAGCGTATTCGGCGTCAGCGCGAACGGCTTCGTTGAAGCGGCGCGCGGCTTCTGCCGTCTGGCCTTTGCGTAAACTGATTTCGCCGAGACCGATGCTGGTCCAGGCGAGCGTTGCAGGCGTCGGCAACTTTTCGTCAAGAGCGGCGCGAAATTCTCTTTCAGCTTCATCCAATTTGTTCTGCGCAAGGAGCGCGCGTGCAAGGACTATGCGCGCTTCCTGTAGTCGCGGCAAGGTAGAGAGCAACTGTCGCGCGGTCGTTTCGGCCTTTGCGTAATCCTGTGCGCCAAGAAAGCGCGTGGCGTCTGCGAGCGCTTCTTCCGTAAGCTGCGCGCGCGGCGCGATGTCGTTGGAATAATCCAGTTGCGGGTAGAGTTTGTCCGGGTCAATTTCGACGCGCACGATTCTGTTAGCAGTCTTAAAGAGAGCTTCGCCGAAGTTGCGCGCAGGCACGTTCGCTTCCGTAGTCAAACGCTCGCCCCTGTCAGTCGTGGCAACAACGGGCACTGTCACATCCACAGAGCCTAGATTGCGAAGCGCGGTCACCCACTGCCCTTCGCGTTGCACGGGCAGCCCCACCAACAGGTCTGCGTCCGTAGGCTTGTCCAGACCGTAATCCAGCAGCGTCTTCATGTTTGCTCCGCCGCGCTCAACCAGAGCCGCGCGCACGGCAGCGAGCGTCAACCCATTTCTATCGCCTTTCTTTGCTTGAAGCAGCTCACGAATTACTGGACCCAAACCGCCCGGCCCCGTTGTGCGTTCGGCGAGCCGCCAGATCATCGCGCCTTTATTTGAGACCGAGTTGTAATACGTATCGTCTAGCGGAGTCGTCAGAGAGAGCGGCGCATCGCGTTTGGAGACTGCCGCATAAGCGATGCGTTCTCTCAGGCGTTCGGCAAGAGCAGCCTCCGCGCCAAACTGCTTCTCTAAAAAGAGTGTTGCCAGATACCTTGAGAGACCTTCGCGCACGACGCCGCCGCCTTCGCCGCGCACAACAACCTCGCCGCCAATCCACAAATGCGCAACCGATTCCGCGATGAGCAAAGCTGTCGCCGAATCAATCTTGGTCCTACGAAATGATGCGGAGTCTAAAAGAATTGTTCCCCCATCATTAAATCCTGCGCCGCGCGTGACAGCGACTAAGCGAACGGGAACGTCGGGCGGTGGACCAAGAAGCGTCGAGTAAAATGTGCGCGCGGCTCCCGCATAAGCGACTAGAGCTTCGGCCTGTTTGCGCTCATCCGCGCTCGCGCCCTTCATCAACAGCGCGCTCACACCGCGCGCTTCGCCTGCGCCGTTGACTTCATCCCAACTGCCCGAAAGGAAGAACGGCTGCGCGTTGAGCG
>JBAWGU010000601.1:0-2813 GCA_049593215.1 Pyrinomonadaceae bacterium | reverse complement strand
AGTCAGTTGTCCGTTGTTTGTGTTTGCTAAGTTAAAGCCTAAAGATAAAGCATTCAACATCAGTAACACTCAAAACAACGGACAACTGACTACGGACAACTGACCACTCTTTTCATCTTTCCGCGTTCATCGTTAGTCTTGGCGTGCTCACGGGCGGCGTGCCGGGAATCGGGTAGCTTGGGCGCACCTGTTTGACGACGGCGTTGACAGGTTTCTGAATGAAATCCGTGAACGGCTTTGGATAGATGCCAATCCAGAGCGACAGGATGACGAGCGGCAGCATGTAGGCCCACTCGCGCCAGTTCAGATCAGTTAAGTTTCTGTTCTTCGGGTTCTCGATGTTGCCGAAGAACATGCGTTGATAGAGCCAGAGCATGTAACCCGCGTTCAAAATAATTCCGAGCGCGGCCCAGCCAGCCCACACAGGGTTCGCTTCAAACGCTCCGCGCATGGCTAGAAATTCGGAGATGAACACGCACAGCAGCGGAAGCCCTATCGCCGTCATCGCCATCGCCAGAAAGACTGCCGCATAGCCGGGCATGACGTGTGAGAGTCCGCCGAACTCCGCGACGTTGCGCGTGTGCCTGCGCTCATAAATAATGCCGACGAGCAGGAAGAGCGCGGCAGAGTAGATGCCGTGATTAACCATGTGCAGCACCGCGCCGTTCACTCCGTTCGGATTCAGAGAGAAGAGTCCGAGCATCACTATGCCCATCGAAGAGACGGACGAATATGCGACCAGCTTCTTTACGTCACCATCCTTTTTGACGACAAAATACATCGCCGCGAGCGCGCCGTAGATGATGCCAACGATTGCCAGCAGGACCATCACACTGCGCACCCCGAACGCGCCGTTTCGGAAATAGCTCTCATCGAAAGAGGCTTTCGGAAACATCGGCAGGTTGAAGCGGAAGAAACCGTAGGTGCCGAGCTTGAGCAGGATGCCCGCGAGAATGACGGAGCCTGCCGTCGGAGCTTCAACGTGCGCGTCCGGCAGCCACGTGTGAAACGGGAACATCGGAACTTTAATCGCAAACCCAAGCGCGAAGGCGAAGAAGAGCAAGACCTGCATCGTCCCCATCGGAATGACTGATCCGAGCGACTGCATGAACATGATATTGAATGTTCCGCCTCCGCTTGCCGCAGCCTGCCTTGCCCCTTCGAGCATGGCGCGTGCGCCTTCCGAGACGTTCGCGCTTCCTGCGATAAGATTAAAAGTTGCAGGAGTAATCTGCGCGGTAAGGGTCGTGTCCTGCGTCAGAAAGTACATCTTCAAAACGCCGAGCAGCATCACGACCGAGCCGACCAGCGTGTAGAGAAAAAATTTAATTGCGGCATAGAGCCTGCGGTCTCCGCCCCAGACGCCAATCAAAAAATACATCGGCACGAGCGAGACCTCGAAGAAGAGATAGAACAGGAAGAGGTCCATCGAAGTAAACACGCCGACCACTGCCGTCTGCAACAAGAGCAGCAGCACGTAGTATTCCTTCTCTCGCTTCTCAATGTAGCTCCACGAAGAGAGCGCAGCAATCACGCCAAGCAGCGTCGTCAAGACAATCAACAGGATTGCCACGCCGTCCACGCCCATCTGGTAACGTGCCCCGATAATCGGAATCCACTGGTGGTCTTCAAGAAACTGCATCCCACTCGCCGCGCGGTCATAACCCAAGAGAAACAGCGAAGCGATAAACGCCAGACCAAACCATGCGGTTGCAAATCGCTTAATCAGGTCCGACTGCTCCTTCTTGAAGAAGAAGATAATGATCGCGCCCAGCGTGGGCAGCCACGTAATGATGGAGAGAAGATGGGGAATTTTCACTGTATTCCTCGCAAAGATAAATGCTCAAACAATAAATTAACAGGGATGGACAGGATAGACAGGATAAAAGATTTGAGATTTCAAATTTGACATAGAAAGGCTGTCCGCCCTGTTTTCATCCTGTCTATCCTGTCTATCCCTGTTAATTTTCAAATTTAGAAATTCAAAACCAACGCAACCTCTTATCAACGCGGCCAGAATGCCTTTAGAAAATCGCCGCCGAAGAAGAGCGCGACGGCGACGGCGAGGCCAATCACCATCACGAGCGCATAGTTTTGCGCAAAGCCCGTCTGCGCCGCGCGCAGCAGTGGCGACATCAGGCGTTTGATAAATCCCGCGATGCCATTGACCAATCCGTCAACGACGAGCCTGTCAAACGCGCCCGTGATAAGACTCGCCTTGCGCGTCAGCCACGCAGAGCCGTTGACCGCCCCGTCAACGCCTTCGGAATCGAAAGCGTAAACGCCGCGCGCAGCATCCATCGTACGCCGCGTGAAGAGCATCGCGTAGAGTTCGTCAATCCAGTATTTGTTGTAGCTCGCGCGATAGAGCGGCGCGAGACGCTGCGCCCACACATCCGGCAGGCGCGTGTCCTTAATGTAAAAGAGCCAGCCCAACCCCATCCCGATGCCTGCGACGACAAGCGAGATGATGATGAACAACCATTCCGCCGCGCGCTCACTGCCAAGCTTTTGCGCCGCAGCATGAGCGAGATTGAAACCCGTGTCGCCGTAAGGCGCAACTGCCTCTTCGCCTGCGGCTGCCTCGTGTCCTTCCTGTGCGCTCGCATCCACAACGCCGCGCCCCTTCTCCTGCACCCGCTCCTGCGGATTCCAGATGACAGGCTGCAACCAGTTGACGATGTTTGCGCGCCCGCCCACATGCGCGCCGCCTGTGAAAGCAGGACTGATGCCGATCAAGCCACCGACAACCGCAAGCACTGCAAGCACCGCGAGCGGAACCCACATCGAAGGCGGCGACTCGTGCGGCATGT
>JBAWGU010000600.1:0-10329 GCA_049593215.1 Pyrinomonadaceae bacterium | reverse complement strand
TTAAGGAGGATGGCGGCTGCCGAAGAGGTTGCGCCAAGCTACGACCAGTATGTCAAGTTTCTCTTGGAAGTGAAGGGCGAAGTGGACGACCATCTGGCCGATCTGCGTCCGGGAGAGGTCAAGTATGAGTTGAGTTCTGCGCTAGAGGCTTATATGGATCTCCAACGGGCATGGAATGCGACTAGAGGTTTTTTGACTGCTCCCGTCATCGGTTATGAACCGCAACGTACTTTGATTGTTAAATACGGAATCCCAATTGACCGGAGGGGAGATATGCCAGTTATGGATTTTCAAGGCGCAATATTTACGATCTTCAAGGCTGCGCGTGAACACATTGATCGTGCTTCTACGTTGTTAAGAGGTTGAGAAAGCTAGCACCAGTGCCATATACGATGGGATGCACATATTTTACATTGAAGATAACAAACTGGTAGTGAATGCTGTTAAGGAGACGCTTGAACTTGAGGGCTGGAGTGGTGATGAGTATTCAGATAGTTTAGCAGCGTTAGAGAAACTCAAGCCCGACGCGCCCTATGATTTTATTATCACAGATTATGATCCGCCTGGGATTGATGGGCGGAACTAGTGCGACAGGCACGCCACATGGCTCACGGTCGCAGTCCTCCTGTCTTTATGTTGACGGGAAGTTCTATCGAAGCCGGGGCGTGTGCGGCTGGATAAATCTCCTTCTCATACAAACCCGACGATGTTAGCTGCTTGGCTGAGGCTGTTAGAAATTATCTGAATCCTCTAAAAGCGGAGGCAATTCGTCACGCCTGATGACCGCACAGGTTGCCAGCGACGGTCACACTATCAAGAACATGGTCGCGATGGGTGGTGAACTGCCTTCAGCCGCGACGCTCGAAGGGAAACTCTTCGTCCCATACATTACGAAGTCGAGCGAGCGGCGCAGCGCATGGCTTATGCGGGTGTGACAAAGCGCATAGACCTCCCCAAACTTGTCATCTACCACCCGATTTATTATCCACTGTCTGCCGTTGATGACAGCCCTGCGTTACGGCAGCACATCGAAGCCTGCCTTCGTCGCCGCATCCGCCAGCCGTACATCGCAACACATGAAAAGTCTTCCGCGCGGCTGCTCTTTACACCAGACAAGCGCCGCGGCAAGTTGAAATGAGTCAAGTGCTCGAAGACTATATTGTTCAGGCAGTGTCTCCGCGATCTCTCGCACCCGGTCACCCGGTAGCACTTCGATCCAAGAGGTGCGCTGCACTTCGAGACGCGCCACCGCCTGCTTTAGACCGCGCGCCGTCATCTTTCCTTCACGCACAAGGCGGCTAAATGCGCTCTGTGCTTCGACGGCCGTTCCCCACCAGGTTACGAATCGCTTGATTTTACGCGCTACGCGCCGCATCTCCTGCGATGCGTCCTGGTGACAGCACAAAGGAACGATGGCGCTCGTATCCCGGAAAGCGCGTTCGATTTTAGTGGTGGCTTTAGTTGAGGATTTAGCTGGGGCATCAGTCTTCGTCGCGCTCCGAAGTGACGGCGGACACCGCATCTTCAAAGGAAACGTGCGGTGCAGGCATTTTCCAGAATGAATCAGGCAAACTTGAAGTCGGCAAACGAATGAGTCCTGCTGCCGCCATCTCCATCTCCTCCGAGTCTAAATCTTCCCCGGACGTGAGAGGCACAAGCCGGGCGATGGGCCGGTTGCGATCTTTGACCAGCAGTTCTTCGCCACCGCGGACGCGATCCAGATGGGCGCTCAAGTTGTTCTTCAGGTCAGCAATGTTTACAGTACGCATAATTCTTTAGCCGAGTTGGCTTCAAAAATTGACGTGGCTATTATCGCTAAGTTGATGGTTCATAACAATACTGTGTAGCGCGTAAAATCAAATTAAGGAGCCGAGGGAATAATTTTGAGTCACATTTTTCAGAGAAGAGTCGTGCAATACACGCTGGCAGTATTTAGTATCATTGCGGTGACTGCCTTACTCTCACCCTTCCGCGCTCATATCAATTCGATTACCGTTGCGCTCGTGCTATTGTTGATCATCTTGTTTGTAGCCACTTTGTGGGGAAGCCGACCGGCACTGCTTTCATCAGCTTTAGGGATGATATGTTTTAACTTCTTCTTTCTACCTCCTTTCGGCACATTAACTATTGCCGCTCCTGACAACTGGATTGCGCTCGCCGCTTTTCTCATTACCGCTATCACCGCCGGGCAACTTTCAGCCCGAGCCAGAAAGCGGGCCGAGGAAGCAGAAGCAGGTAGAAGAGAGATTGAGCGACTCTATGCAGAATTGCGCGATGCTTTCGAGCGTGCCAGTCATGCTGAGGCATTAAGACAGAGCGAGAAGCTGAAGTCAGCGCTGCTGGACGCTGTGACCCACGACCTGCGCACGCCGCTCACTTCCATCAAGGCTTCAATCACAACTCTGCTGGATGAATTGCGTGGCAAGACAGACGCGGAACAGCCAGTCAACCTTGACGCCGAGTCCCGGCTGGAGATGATGGAGGTGATAGACGAGGAGAGCGACCGGCTAAATCGTTTCATCGGTGGCCTCATTGAACTGGCCCGCATCGAAGCGGGCGAGATGCACCTGCGCCGACAGTGGGGAGCTGTCGAAGAGATCATTTCGGCTGCGCTTGCACGCGCTAGCACACTCACGCGGGGGCATGAGATTGTGGTGAATGTCGAAAGGGAATTCCCGGTCGTGCGTGTTGACGAGCGCGCCGTGAGCGAGGTGGTTTACACGCTCGTAGATAACGCGGCGAAATATTCGCCACAGGGGACGAGCATCCGTATCTCGGCTGAGCAAACCCGTGACGGGTTGATTCAAATAGCTGTCGAGGATGAGGGCGCAGGTGTCCCGCCGGGTTTGCGCGAGCAGGTCTTCGATAAATTCTTTCGCGCCACGCGCGACGGAGATGTGAGCACACAGCAGCCAACAGGGACCGGCATGGGTCTCGCCATCGCTAAAGGCATCGTCGAGGCACACGACGGGCGAATCTGGATTGAAAGCGGCTCACAGGGCAGAGGGACTCGTGTGATATTCACGCTGCCTGTTGGAGATGAAGACGGGAGCGTAGAGAAGTCTGTAGAGTTCGCTTCTGATAGAGGCATCGCATCACCTGAGCGTCAATCCTCGTCTCCGGTTGAAGCACTAAACCGCCATGAACGATAAGCCGCGCATTTTAGTCGTAGATGATGAGCCACAACTGACGCGCGTGCTGCGCACGGGTCTGAAGGCACGCGGTTACGACGTGCGCGTCGCTGCCGACGGCATTACGGCCCTCGAAACGTTCAGCGACTGGCGACCCGAATTGGTCATCACCGATCTGGCAATGCCTAACATGGATGGGTTGGAACTCTGCCGTCGGCTAAGGGACATCTCACAGGTTCCGATTATTGTGCTCTCGGCCAAAGGTGAGGAGAAGACCAAAGTCGAAGCGCTGGACATCGGCGCGGACGACTACGTGACAAAGCCTTTCGGCATTGACGAGTTGCTTGCGCGCGTGCGGGCCTCACTCCGTCGCGCTGCTGCACCGGTGACAGGCGAAGCTGAGCCAACCGTCTTAGAGGCGGGCGATTTCCGCGTCGATCTGGAATCACGCAACGTGACGGTGCGCGCCACAGAAGTTCACCTCACGCCCAAAGAGTTCGACCTACTCATCTACTTTATGAAGAATGCGGGCAAGGTTCTCACACACCGCACACTCCTGGCCGCGCTCTGGGGCGGCAACTACGTCGAGCAGAACGAGTACCTGCGCGTTTTCGTCGGCAACCTGCGAAAGAAAATTGAAACGGACACTTCCGGTCCCCGCTACATTCTCACAGAGCCTTGGGTTGGCTACCGCTTCGAGCCTCAAGGCGCATAAATCATCTCTCCTTAATCCCTTCCCGTCTTTATAAACTTTTTATGAACTCTTTACGCACTCTTTATGCGCGGGGTCGTACCATCTTTTTGTAGAAAGCTTGAACGCCGAATGGCGGACGAAAGGTTTAAGGCGATGACGACGACTTACGACGAGATGAAAAGAGGCACGGCGGACCAACAAGCGAAGCTTGAGTATCAAACCAGACAACAGTGTCGAGACTGGCGATCACTCGGCGCGATTGTTGGACTGTCAGGGGGCATCATTGCTGCTTTGACGGGTGCGCTGCTGACAGCCAGCACATGGTTCATAGGCACGGGAGCGGAGATTAGCTCTTACATTCAGACGTTGGGCACGATTCTCCTGTTCATGACAATTCCGCTACTCATCTTCGGCGCGCAGTGTCTCGATTTAACGGAGAAGCGGAAAGAGAGAGAAAGAGATTTCCGATTCCATAGAAAAAGATAAGCAGGGAGAGCGCGCACAACTCAATTCAGGCGAAAGCCTCTTTTTTGCAGGTTGGTGCGAACAGAGCGACCCCTTGAACGGGAAGGGTACTGAGCTTTTGTTGAAGACGCTCCAGACATTTCTGTCAGCTTTTGTTTTGATAGTTGCGGTGATATGCAGCGCTGGTACGGCTCATGCCCAACAGACCATCTTCAACGTGCCATCAACAGACGTGCTTCCCAGAGGGAATCTCTACGGCGAGCTTGACGTGAGCTTCAAGCCTAACGACTCCGATGTTTTGAATAAATTCTCCTCCTTCGTCCCGCGCATCGTCGTCGGCACGGGCGGAAATGTCGAAGTCGGTCTGAACGTGACAGGCAATATACAGCCCGGCCCTGACTCTACGACGCTCGTCCCCGCAGTTAAGTGGAAACTGTATCAAGGCAAAGATAATGGGGTCGCAATCGTCATTGGCGACCATCTCTTCATCCCTGTACGCCATCGCGCCTACCGAGCGGGCAACTACTTTTACGCCGAAGTCAGCAAGACCTTCAAGTCGGGCACGCGCCTGACCGCCGGAGGCTATGACTTCACACGAAATGTTGTCGCCCCGGCTAATCGCGCGGGTGGGCAATTCGGGTTTGAGCAGCCGGTGAACAAGAAGGTGACACTAGCCACAGACTGGTTCACGGGCAAGCACAGCGCGGGCTATTTCACACCCGGCCTCGTCTTTAAGGTTGGCCCGAAGGTGACGGGCTACGCAGGTTACTCAATCGGCAATCAGAATGCTTCGCGCGGCAATCACTTCTTTCTTTTAGAACTTGGCTACAACTTCAACTACTGAAGGTTTGTCATGCTAGCCCTTAAACAAAAAGAGTCGGAACAGGAAACGCCTCCGGGTAAAAACAAGCTGCGTTGGGATGTCATCTTTAGCGACCTCAGCTTGCTCATATCACTTTGGCTCGCGCGCTTCATTATCTGGCAGACGCTGCGCCGTCGTCGTAAGGAGCGCGCTCGACGGCGTAAGCATTTCAAACTCATAAGGGGCAGCACACTCGCGCGCGTCAAGTAATCATGGCGATTGTTTGTTGGCACGCAGAAGACAGGAGAGGCGATGTGGACATGGGCCTTTCAATTTTTGAAAAGGTTATTGCTCAGGTTGATAGAGAAACTTCATTCGCACAGGAGCGCAGGCCCGCCGTGAGCTAAGAGGGCGACGATGCTGATAAGCCTTTTACGCCATTCATTATTTCGTAGGACCACTCGTTGACAATTACGGGAGACCGGAAATGTTGGACCTAATCTTTCTGGCTTTAACAATCATCTTCTTTCTGCTTGCGCTGGCGTATGTGCGCGGGTGCGAGAAATTACAGCAAGGGGAAATCAGATGAATCTCGAATCTATTATCGGCCTAGCAGTCTCCGCGCTGCTGCTCGTCTATCTCGCCTACGCGCTCTTGCGCCCGGAGAAGTTCTGACATGACCTTTAGTGGTTGGCTCCAAATTCTATTTTTCTTCGCGCTGATTCTCGCCGTGACGAAGCCTCTGGGTGTCTTCATGGCGCACGTCTTCAACCGCGAGCGCACGTTTCTCGATTTCATTCTGCGTCCCCTTGAAAAGCTCGTCTATAAATTGACCCGCGTTGATGAGACGCACGAGATGCGCTGGACGGAATATGCCGTTGCGATGCTGCTATTCAACGTAGTGACGATGGTTGCGCTCTATGCGATGCAGCGCCTTCAGGGCGTCTTACCGGTCAACCCGCAAGCTCTGAGCGCAATCGAGCCGAGTTCTTCTTTCAACACGGCGGCGAGTTTTACGACCAACACGAACTGGCAGTCTTACGTTCCCGAAACGACGATGAGCTACCTCACGCAGATGGCAGGGTTGGCTTATCACAACTTTGCTTCCGCCGCGACAGGCATCGCTCTTGCCGTCGCGTTCATTCGCGGCATCGCGCGGCGCGAGATGCAATCAATCGGCAACTTCTGGGTTGACTTGACGCGCTCTCTGCTCTGGGTGTTGCTGCCCTTCTGCATCGTCGGCGCGCTCCTTCTTGTCTCTCAGGGCGTAGTGCAGAACTTGAGACCATACGACACGGCGCAGTTAGTCGAGAAGCAGACCATTGAAGTTGATAAAAAGGATGCTGGCGGCAACGTCATCACAAACGCAGACGGCACGACGGTCAAAGAGAAGCAGGTCGTCACAACGCAGACTATCGCGCAAGGGCCTGTCGCTTCGCAGGAAGCCATCAAGATGTGGGGCACGAACGGCGGCGGCTTCTTCAACACCAACAGCGCGCACCCTTTTGAGAATCCGACGCCCTTCTCCAATCTCATCGAGATGTTTGCGATTTTCGCCGTCTCAGCCGGGTTGACTTATACGCTCGGTCGCATGACCGGCTCGCAGAAACATGGCTGGGCCGTGTTCGCTGCGATGACCGTGCTCTTTTTCGTCGGAGTGTTGACAGCTTACTGGACAGAGGCGCGCGGCAATCCTCTGCTCGCGGGAACGGATCAGACGGTGAGCGCGCTGAGTTCGGGCGGCAACATGGAAGGCAAGGAGGTGCGCTTTGGTATCGCCAATTCCGCGCTCTTTGCAACGGCGACAACTGACGCTTCGTGCGGTGCGGTCAACGCGATGCAGGATAGTTTTACGCCGCTCGGCGGTCTCGTTCCCCTCGCCAACATTATGCTCTCCGAGACGATCTTCGGCGGCGTCGGCGCGGGGCTTTACGGCATCCTCATCTACGTCGTGCTCGCAGTCTTTATTGCCGGGCTGATGGTCGGGCGCACGCCGGAATATCTAGGCAAGAAGATTGAATCTTATGACGTAAAGATGGCGATGCTGGTCACGCTGGTCTTCCCCTTAACGATTCTGGTGTTCACGGCCATCTCAGTGGTCTCTTCAAGCTTCGGCACGTCGCAGCTAAACAACGCCGGGCCGCACGGCCTCTCGGAGATTCTTTATGCGTTCACTTCGGGGACGGGCAACAACGGCTCTGCCTTCGCGGGCATCTCGGCCAACACCCTTTGGTACAACACGGCCATTGGAATGGCAATGCTCGTCGGGCGTTTCTTCATGATTATCCCGATGCTGGCGATTGCCGGAAATCTGGCGCGCAAGAAGACCGTGCCGCCGTCGCTTGGCACTTTCCCTGTGACGACTCCGCTCTTCACTACCTTGCTGGTGAGCGTGATTGTCATCGTCGGCGCGTTGACTTTTTTCCCGGCGCTGAGTCTTGGCCCTATCGTCGAGCAGCTTTTGATGTATGCGGGGAAAACTTTCTGAGGTTGAGGTATGGCTGACAAAACAAAGAAGCAGGCTATCTGGAATGCTCAAATCGTCAAACGCGCGGTGGTGGATTCATTCAAGAAGCTCAGCCCGCGCGCGATGATGAAGAATCCTGTGATGTTCGTCGTCGAAGTCGGAAGCCTGCTGACAACTTTTCAACTTATTCGCGGCCTCGTCGCGCCCGTTCCGGGCACAACCGACATCAAGTTTGAATTACAGATCACGCTCTGGCTCTGGTTCACGGTGCTCTTTGCCAACTTTGCTGAAGCGATGGCCGAAGGGCGCGGCAAAGCGCAGGCAGATAACCTGCGTAAAGCGAAGACTGAGACGACTGCGAACCGGCAGCTTCCCGACGGACGGATTGAAAAAGTCAACGCGCCGCAGCTTCGTAAAGATGACATCGTTGTAGTTAGCGCGGGCGAGTTCATTCCCGGCGATGGAGAAATCATAGAGGGCGTAGCGTCAGTAGATGAATCGGCGATTACAGGAGAGAGTGCGCCGGTCATACGCGAAGCAGGCGGCGACCGTTCAGCCGTCACGGGCGGCACGCGCGTCCTTTCGGATCAAATCAAAGTACGGATTACATCGAACCCCGGCGAGACTTTTATTGACCGCATGATCGCGCTCGTCGAAGGCGCAGAGCGGCAGAAGACGCCGAACGAGATTGCGCTCAACATCCTGCTTGCTGGCTTGACCATTATCTTCCTGCTCGCCGTCGTCACGCTCCAGCCGTTTGCTATCTACTCAAGCGCGCCGCAAACCATCTTTGTGCTTGTCTCGCTGCTCGTCTGTTTGATTCCGACGACTATCGGCGGCCTGCTCTCGGCCATCGGCATCGCCGGTATGGATCGCCTCATTCAACACAACGTGCTCGCCATGTCTGGGCGGGCTGTTGAAGCTGCGGGCGATGTGAACACGCTGCTCTTAGATAAGACAGGCACGATTACGCTCGGCAATCGTCAGGCGACAGAGTTCATTCCGCTACCCGGCGTTGACGAGAAAACTCTGGCTGATGCCGCGCAACTCTCTTCGCTCGCGGACGAGACGCCGGAGGGTCGCTCCATCATCGTGCTTGCGAAAGAGAAGTACCAGATGCGCGGGCGCGAGCTTGCGCCGCACGAAGCGCACTTTATCCCATTCACAGCGCAGACGCGCATGTCAGGCGTTGATTTCGACGGGCGCGAGATACGCAAAGGCGCGGTTGATGCGATTGAGAAGTATGTTGCCTCAAGTAGCAACGCACCCGCGCCCAGAGAGTTGCGCGAGATTGTCGAGCGCATCTCCAAGCAGGGCGGCACGCCGCTCGTTGTGGCTGATAGCAAGCGTCCGCTCGGAGTCATCTACTTGAAAGATATTGTCAAAGGCGGCATGAGCGAGCGGTTCAATCAACTGCGACAGATGGGCATCAAGACTGTGATGATCACGGGCGACAACCCTCTAACTGCCGCGACGATTGCGCGCGAAGCTGGCGTTGACGATTTCCTTGCTGAAGCTAAACCCGAAGACAAGATGGCGTTGATTAAGCGAGAGCAGACAGAAGGAAAGCTCGTAGCGATGACAGGCGACGGCACAAACGACGCGCCCGCGCTCGCGCAGGCAGACGTTGGCGTGGCGATGAACACGGGCACGCAGGCGGCGAAAGAGGCTGGCAACATGGTTGACCTCGACTCGAACCCGACCAAGCTCATTGAGATTGTCGAGATCGGCAAACAACTCTTGATGACACGCGGCGCTTTAACCACCTTTTCGATTGCGAACGACGTGGCAAAGTATTTCGCCATCATCCCGGCGATGTTTGCAGTGGCGTTTCCGGTCTTGAACTCGCTCAACATCATGGGCCTTCGGACGCCGCAGTCAGCCATCCTTTCAGCCGTTATTTTCAACGCGCTGATTATCATCGCGCTCATTCCGCTCGCACTTCGTGGCGTCAAGTATCGCCCGATGTCTGCGGCTGCGCTGCTTCGTCGCAATCTGCTGATCTACGGCTTCGGCGGGCTGGTCGTGCCGTTCATCGGTATCAAGCTCATTGACGTGGTGATTCACGCCATCGGACTGGCGTGAGCCGGGGTTGCAAGAGCCGATCCTTTGCCCCTATGCACGCCCTGCGCGGGGTGGGAAGAGCGTGATAGGTGCGGCATGACCCGCTCTTGCAACAGCTATTGAATGATTGAAAGAGCGCTTGGTGAAAAGATGATGACTAAGAATTTAATCACAGCAATCCTGATGACGATTGTAACGACGGTTCTACTCGGTTTGATTTACCCGCTCGCCGTCACCGGACTCGCGCAGGTGATTTTCCCGGACAAGGCAAACGGGCAACTTATCAAACGCGCCGACGGGACGGTTGTTGGTTCAAGAATCATCGGCCAGCCGTTTTCGTCTCTTGGCTATTTCCGTTCAAGACCGAGCGCGGCGGGCGCGGCTGGTTACGACGCAGGCGCGTCTTCCGGCTCGAATTTTGGACCAACCAATCAGAAACTCATTGACCGAATCAAGGCCGATGTGGAAAAGGCGCAGGCCGAAAATCCCGGCGAGTTAGTGCCGATTGATTTAGTGACAGCTTCCGCTTCAGGACTCGACCCGCACATCTCGCCAGCCGCCGCAGAATTTCAAGTGCCGCGCGTGGCGCGCGAGCGCGGCGAGAGTGAGCAGGAGGTGCGCCGCATCTTGGCTCTGCACACAGAAGGGCGACAGTTTGGCTTTCTCGGTGAACCAGTGGTGAACGTGCTTGAGCTTAATCTTGATC
>JBAWGU010000599.1:0-5814 GCA_049593215.1 Pyrinomonadaceae bacterium | reverse complement strand
CTGTGTGAATGATCCATTGCACGGTGCGCGCGAGGATGCCGGATTCTCCGCAGAGGAAGATGAAGGCGATTGTGCCGACGAGGGGGGGCAGGACCAAAGGCAAAGCTGCCAGCGTCGCAAACACGTTGCGCGCCGGGAAATCGTAACGCTCGAAAAGAAATGCGAGCGGCACGCCGACCAGCGCGCACAGCAAGACGGTCAAAACGGAAACGCCCACACTGTTCCACGCGGCCTCGAACACGGCGCGCTGCTGCAATGCCAGAGCATAATTCGCAAGCGACCATCGCCCGCCGCTTTCAAGCGATGCTGTCAACAGATGCAGGTTCGGATAGACGACGCCGTAGAGAAGCACTAACAAGACGACGAGAAAAGGGATGAGGGATGAGGGATGAGGGATGAAGTTAAACGATGAACGCGGAACGCGGAACGATGAATGATGCCGTTCGTGATTTAACACTTCATGCTCGCTATTAGTCCTCCTATTTTCATCCCTCATCCCTCATCCCTCATCCCTTTTTCATTCCCTCATCCCTAAAATCGTGATCTGTTCGGAAGGAAGCATGACGCACACCTCGTCGCCGACCTTGATGCTGTCGGGGCTGAGCGCGAGAGCTTCGAGGGCGAGGCCGCCTGCGTTGAGTCTGATTGTGGTGGTCGCACCCGCGAAAGAGATTTCGCGCACACGCGCGTGCAGAGTGTTCACTGCCTGCGCGTCTGATTCAGACTTTGTAATCTGCAAATGCTCCGGGCGAATGGCGAGCGTCAGGGGTTTGTTGAGCGGGCCTAATGCGTTGGCCTGCGCGTTCACATGCAGCGTGTGGCCGCCCTGCAAAGTTTTGAAGACGGCTTCGCTGGTGTGCATCGCGCTCAGCCGCATGACTTCGATGAAATTGTTGCGGCCTAGAAAACGCGCGACCGAAAGCTGCGCGGGATGCTCGTAGATTTCGCGCGGCGTGCCAGTCTGACGTATGCGTCCCGCGTCCATCACGCTGATGCGGTCGCAGAGCGCAAAGGCTTCTTCCTGATCGTGCGTGACGTAGACGGCTGTCAGTCCGAGTCGCGTGACCAACTCGCGCAACTCGCTGCGCGTCTCTTCTCTCAACGCGACATCGAGGTTTGAGAGCGGTTCGTCAAAGAGCAGCAACGCGGGTTCAATCGCTATCGCGCGCGCAATCGCCACACGTTGCTGCTGCCCGCCTGAGAGTTCGTCAACGCGCCTGCGCTCGTAACCCGGAAGCTGGACCAGAGCGAGGGCCGAAGCGACACGCTCTGCCACTTCCCCCTTCGGGCGATGGCGAGCGCGCAGCCCGAAAGCAACATTCTCAAACACGTTCAGGTGAGGGAAGAGCGCGTAGTTTTGAAAGACCATGCCAAAGCCGCGCCGCTCAGGCGAGAGCCTTGTGATGTCGCGTTTGTCGAACAAAATCGCGCCCGCGTCCGGTGTCTCAAGCCCCGCGATCATGCGCAGTGTCGTCGTCTTGCCGCATCCCGAAGGCCCCAGTAATCCGAAGAACTCGCCGCGCAGGACTTCGAGCGAGAGATCGGCGACGGCTTCGGTCGCGCCGTAACGCTTCGAGATATTTTGTAAAGATAGCAGGACCAATTCTAAAGTAACTCCCACAGGGAAAGATGAGCTTGAAGACAATGCTGGCGAAACTTCCGTTGAGCTATTGCCTCACTGACATTTGCGCACGCGCGCGCCGCTTTCGAGCGTGTCAAAGTTTTCCGCGCCGTCAACGCAGAGGCGCACACGGCGCACGGAAGGGAACTGTCTGATCGTGCGCTCGACTGCGTAACGGAAAGTTGCGGGCGAGAGGTCTCCGCCCCAGCCTGCGCCCTTGCGATGCGCGAAGCTTGCATAGGCCGTCTGCTTCCTGATCATTAAACCGACGATACGCATCCCTTCTGTGTCGAGCGGGCGGAAGCCTTGATTCGCCTCTTCATCCGTCACTCCGGCAAGCAAAGCTTCCAGCGTCGGGCGGAGCGGAGCTTCCGGGCTGACCTTGCGCGTCACCGCCTGAAGGTTGAAAGGATTTTTATGCGAATTGCCTGACTCGCCATCCTTCGGGAAGTAAAGAAAAACTTCCCGCACGTCCGGCACAGGATTCTGTTGAGCGCGCGTCTCTTGCGCATCAAGCGGGTTGAAACCGGAAAGCAGAATCAGAGACGCGCACAGGAGCTTAATCTTCATCAGCATTCTTTCCATCAATTAGCAAATCGTAAATCGTGAATCGTAAATAGACGAACGGCTTTTCATCTATTGACGATTGACGATTGACGATTCACGGCTTTTCGTTCTTCTCACTTGTGATGCCCCTTGATCTCCGTATCCCAGTATCTCAACCACTCGCCGCCCTCGCGCCTGAGCAGGTTCCAGTCGAGCGGCAGACGCTTGAAAGGCTCATTCATCCACGCGGGCAACTGCGAGCGGTCAATGTCGGTGCGCGTAGGGATGCGATAGTAAGTGCGCGCGGCATAGGTCAGACTCTCAGGCGTGTTGACGAATTCGTAGAAGCGGCGAGCCTCTTCTTCATGCGGCGAGCCGCGCAGGATGGCGATGCCGTCCGTGATGACGGGTGTTCCGCTCGCGGGGATGTTGTAAGCGATGGGAAGATTCTTCTGCTCACGATAGATGTGCGTGTCGGGCATGTTCCAGAGACTGATTAAGCCTTCGCGCCGCGCCAGCTTCTGCATCAGCAACGTGCCGTCAGCAGTGTACTCATGCACGTTTGCGTCGAGGCGTCGCAGCCAATCATAACCGCCTGCGGGCGAGTTTGTGTCTTTGTAAAAACGCCAGATCATCGCGCCGAAGATTGCGCGCATCGAATCCGAAGGGTTCGGGTCGCGTATCAAAACTTTGTCGCGCCACTTCGCGTTCAGCACATCGTCCCAATCCTTCGGCGCATCTTCCGCTTTGACAACCTCGCTGTTGTAAACAATCACTTCCGGCGTGTCGTAAGTGCCGTACCAGAGGTCTTGAGGGTCGCGCGAAGACTCTGGAATCTTATCCGCCCATGAGGGACGAAACGGCGCGAGCAGGTTTTCGTCCGCAGCAGTTTGAAAAGTTGTGTGCGCCGCGCCCCACCACAAATCCGCTTGCGGGCGATTACGCTCCGCTCTCACGCGCGCCAGAATCTCCTGCGCTCCCATGTCGAAAAACTGCACATCAACTTCCGGGTGCGCCTGCTTGTAACGCGCAATGAAATCCCTCAGCATGTCCTGCCCGTGCGGGGTGTAGATGAGCAGGCGATGGTCCGCCTTCACGCCCGCAGATTTGCAGGAGAAGAGAAGCAGGGCGATTGAAAGAATAAGGCAGAGGCAGAAAGCGTGTCTGGAATTGAGAGACATTGGTCCGTTCAGAATAGACTGTTTTGAATAAACGTGCGCGCTTATGCTAACACAAGATTGGCTGCTATCGCCTGTCTCTTATTTCTTCCGAAGAGGACACACGGGTTTGTTGAATAAGGTCTGCGCGCAGTAAGATGTTGACAGCAATTCTCCGAAAGACAAGGTATATGGCAAAGATCAAAATGTACACGACGACGTGGTGCGGCGACTGTCGCCACGCCAAGAGATTCTTGAACGAGCAGGGCATTCTCTACGAAGAGATTAACATTGAAGAGCAGGACGGCGCGGCAGAGTATGTCATGAGCATCAACGAGGGCAAGCGCAAAGTCCCGACCTTTGAAGTCGAAGGCCGCGCTTTCAATCTCTCGCCTTATGACGAACGAAAGCTGCGCGCAGAACTTGGCCTTTAAGAATTAATCTCAAGCAGGATTATTAACAATCATGGCGGCGAGTCTGAAAAGAAGAGCAATACGCGCGGGCGGTTGGAGTCTGGCAAAACGGCTCATCAAACCAATCCCCGTGGTCGGCACGGCCTTCGCGCTCTCGCTGGCTGGCTACGAAATCAAGAAGAAAGGTTTGCTGCGCGGCTCAATCCACGTCGGCCTAGACGCCACACCCATCATCGGCACGGCCAAAAGCGTCGTCGAACTCTTCACAGGCGATCTGATTCCAGATAAAGAACCGCAACAGCGCAAGCGTATTCCTCCTTCACAAAAACGCTAGCGACGGTAATCAAAGCTCTTTAATAAACTTTTCCCACAGCAGTGATAACACAACAGGCGAGCCACTTATCATGAGAGTGAGTCCGGCCAATAAAATTATTTTCTTTGGCTCAGTTGTCTCACCGATGATGAAAGTTTGATTTCCAGTCCATGCAGTGAATAGATCATAAGAGATAGAGATAACCCAAAAAAGCTTCAAAAAACCACCTGTGAAATCGCTTTCCCAACTCATAATTCTTCTTGTGTTGAGTAGGAAGCTTAGAATTAGAGCGCCAAATAGCAAGGCTGCGATTATCGACACCCATTCAGTACCAAGAATCTGCAATGTTCCATAGATGGTTGTGAAGCCGTCCCAGATAGAGGCAAATATGAGGACGATGACTAGCACTTTATCCACGTTGCGTCACCTCTTAGTTAGTAAGATATATACGACAGCTAACAAAGCGCCAAGGGCGAAAGCTATGGCTGTGATTAACGTAACAAGATCAGTTTTTCTTTTCTTACGGTTATTAGGGAGCACTGGAGGAGCGATATCAGCTTCATATTGATAGTGACCACTTTTAGTGCCAGCCAAAATTATTCGACGTAAGGACAACACCAAGAAAAGTAACTCTTCGACTGCTTCGCTTTCACTCATCTGCAACTCATTGGCTACGATGTGAATCAACTCCTGCAATTCACGGCTGACATGTATTTTTATTGATTTATGCGTCGGCACATATCCTGATTTTTCGAGGTCGTCCATTTCTGTTTAGAAGTAAGGGCTAGTGGTTAAAAGAAGAGGTAAGGCTCTCTTCAAGCAGTAATAAGAGCTAGAGCGCAGGAACGATATTCCTCTATAGAAGGAATGTCAATGGTCAGAACCACCTAACACTAATCATACCGTTGTGTTTGGTCGTGCCGTGAACGGGTGCGCCTGTTCGTAAGCGTGGGCGAGGCGCAGGAGCGTTGGCTCGCCCCAGTGGTTGCCCATTAGTTGGAGGCCGATGGGGAGGCCGCTTGAAGAGAGGCCGCAGGGGACGTTGATGCCGGGGATGCCTGCGAGATTGGCGGTGCAGGTGTAGATGTCGTTGAGGTACATCGCAAGCGGGTCGTCGGTTTTTTCGCCGAGCATGAAGGCTGGCGTTGGCGAGGTCGGGGTGATGATGGCGTCGCAACGCTCGAAGGCTTGGCGGAAATCTCTCTTGATGAGCGAGCGCACTTGCTGGGCTTTGCGATAGTAGGCTTCGTAGTAGCCGGAAGAGAGGACGTATGTGCCGAGCATGATGCGGCGTTTGACTTCCGCGCCGAAGCCTTCGTCGCGTGTTTTGCGATACATCGTGCGCAGTTCGTTTGATTCTTCGGCGCGAAAGCCGTAGCGCACGCCGTCATAGCGCGCGAGGTTTGATGAAGCCTCAGCCGTGGCGATGATGTAGTAAACGGCGATGCAGTACTTCGCGTGCGGAAGCTCTATGTCAACAATCTCTGCGCCGAGCGTGCGGTAAGCTTCAATCGCCTGCTCGACGCTGGCGCGCACCTCCGCGTCTAAGCCTTCGCCGAAGAGAGAACGCGGCACGCCTATGCGCGCACCCTTGATCTCTTGCGAAATTTCGGCAACGTAATCCGGCACATCAACTTGAGCAGTGGTCGCGTCCAATTCGTCGCGCCCGGCGATGACGCGGAGCACGTGTGCAACGTCATGCGCGCTGCGCCCGAAGATTCCAATTTGGTCCAGCGAAGATGCGAAGGCGACGAGGCCGTAGCG
>JBAWGU010000598.1:0-2446 GCA_049593215.1 Pyrinomonadaceae bacterium | reverse complement strand
CGCAGAAGGCGCGGATACTATCGAAGCCGGAGCCGCAGTACACGGAAGAGGCGAGGAAGAATCAGATTAGTGGAACGATAGTGATCAAGGCAGTGTTTTCATCCAACGGGACAGTCACCAATATCCGCCCTGTCTCTCAACTTCCCTATGGGTTGACGGAGAAGGCGATTGCGGCGGCACGTCAGATCAGGTTCGTACCGGCGCAGAAAGACGGACATCCAGTCTCGCAGTACATTCAGATTGAATACAACTTTAATCTCTATTAAGCGAAAGAGAAAGAGTTGAAAAATTTAAGGGCGCAACTTTCATTTGAAGTTGCGCCTTTAGTTTTTATTCGAGGGAAATTAATGTTGCCGCTCTAATGCGCTAAGCGTTCAGCGAGGCGGCGTATGCGTTTGACGCCTTCTTGCAGTTGGGCGATTGAGGTTGCATAGGAGAGGCGTATGTAGCCTTCCGCGCCGAATCCCGCTCCGTCTGTGACTACCACGTGTTCTTCCTTCAACAACCTGTCTGCGAATTCGCCGGAAGTTTTAATCTCGCCACCCGTGCAGCCGCGCACGTCCGGGAAAGCATAGAACGCTCCTTCCGGCAGAGCGCAAGAGAGACCGGGAATGTCGCGCAGAGCTTCAAGCAGCCACTCTCTGCGCTCGCTGTATTCTTTAAGCATTGCCGCAACGGATTCCTGCGGGCCGTTGAAGGCTTCTGTCGCCGCGTATTGCGCGATGGAATTTGGATTGCTGGTCGAGTGGCCCTGCACTTTGAGCATCGCGCGCGTCCACTCTGTTGCTGCGAGCGTGTAACCCATGCGCCATCCTGTCATCGCGTAAGTTTTCGAGAACGAGCCTGCGATGCAGAGCCGCTTGCGAAGCTCAGGCGAGAGGCTTGCCGCGCTGAAGACCTCTGCGGGCGGATAGACAAAGCGTAAATAGCATTCGTCTGAGATAACGAAGACGCCGCGCTCCGTTAAGACCTCCATGATGCGTTTGAAATCATTGGGAGGAATGACGCGGCCGGAAGGATTGCAGGGCGAGTTTAAGATAATCAGCTTGGTGCGCGGCGTGATGGCGCGCTCGACCTGCTCGGCTGTTAAGAGAAAGTCTGTCTCTTCCGTTTCGATATAAACCGGAACGCCGCGCGCGAAAGTTACGATTTCGGGAAAAGTCACCCAGTAGGGGTTGGCGATTAACACTTCGTCGCCGGGATTGATGAGCGAGACGATTGAGTTGAAGAGTCCTTGCTTGCCTCCCGATGTCGCCATCACCTGCGACGGCTCAAAGTGCGCTCCAAAATCGCGCTCGTAATAATTGATGATCGCTGTTTGGAGTTCGCGCGTGCCTGCAACGGCGGTGTATTTCGTCTTGCCCTGTCGCATCGCTTCTCCGGCAGCGCGCTTGATGTTATCGGGCGTGTCGAAATCAGGCTCGCCTGCGCCGAGGTCAACAACATCTATGCCTGCGGCGCGCATCTCGGCAGCCGCTTGCGTGGCTGCAAGTGTTGAAGATGCACGCATCCGCGCGACGTTTTCTGAAACGGGGAAAGATTCTTCTGCTGTCGCTTTGCTCATTTGTTTTCGATCAAAGAATTCAAGATGAGAAAATTTCTAAAATCAATGCGACGCGATTTTGATTCGCGCGCCTCGCGTCGTTAATTGTTAAAGCGTGCCTCAAGTATAGCACGAGCGCATCGTCTCTGTTATCAACTTCTATTGAGCTTTCTACGCATACGAGCTTCGACAGACTTGGGGACAAGCCCCGTGATGATGCCGCCTAACTGAAAGACCTCTTTGACGAGACGAGAGCTGACGTATGAGTAAGCTTCTGCGGGCATCATAAAGACTGTCTCAAGCGTCGGCTCAAGCCTGCGATTCATCAGCGCCATCTGCAACTCGTATTCATAATCGGAGATGGCGCGAATGCCGCGCACAATCGCATCGGCCTCGCGCTCCATTGCGTACTGCACAAGCAGCCCTTGAAAATCTTCTACCAGCAAACGGCAGGAGCCGTGCTCTATCTCTTCAATCACTTCCGTGAGCATCTCGCGGCGTTCTTCGATGGTGAAGAGAGGGTTCTTTTCAGGGTTGACGAGGATGGCGATGATAATCTCGTCAAAGAGTTTGCAGCCGCGCACGATAATGTCAACGTGGCCGTTGGTCATCGGATCAAACGAACCGGGATAGATGGCGCGTCGCATAAGTTGAAGCAGTTGGATGCTCGTAAGTTTTGGACCAAAAACTTTGGTCCAAAGTCTTGCGGCAAGTTAGCACAGAGCGGCAGCGTAAAACAACGGACTTTAGGCAACCGTGTTGCGAGTCCTCAGGTCTCTCCATTCTGGAGAGGCTTGGTAAGTAAGACTCACCGCATCCTTGACATCGCTTGCGGCGCGATGTTTCAATACGGCTTGACAAAATACGTGGTGAGTTAAGGCGACTTGCGGCCACGCAAAATAA
>JBAWGU010000597.1:0-2279 GCA_049593215.1 Pyrinomonadaceae bacterium | reverse complement strand
CGCCTTCATCCTTCATCCTTGCTTTTAATCGTTAATGTGTTCGTTGACGTACTCTCTGGCTTTGACAGGATCATTATACTCTTTAATCCACGTCGTATTCCTCAACGCCCAGCTAAAGTGGTCTTTGATGAATTGTGAATAGTCGCTGCTCATCGTGTTATCGCTCTTCATCAATCCGATCTTGCGCAGCACTTTCAGAATGAGGTCATTGTCTTTGGTGATTCCGGCAGCCTGAAATAGCTTGTGCTTATCGTCATCAGCCATCGAAGAATTATCACTCGTATCGGTGCTGGACGAGTTTGTTGCGGAGGTCGAGTTTGAATTGGAGGTCGAGTTCGAGTTGAAGCCGGAGCTTGAGTTGCGGTTCGAGTTGCGAGAGCTGTTAGAATTATTCACGTTCGCAACAGAAGAACTTCCACTGTATAAGACCAGTCCGACGACGAGCGCAATGGCTCCGATTCCCAGAATGAGCAGCACCACAACGCCGCCGATGATCCAGGGTAGCTTACTCTTCTTTGGCGGCGCGCTCTGTGCCTGTGGCGGCATCCATTGAGCCTGATTCTGAGGCGGCATGGGGTTGTAAGCATTGTTCGGAGGTGGAGCGCCGCCCTGCGAGTACGGCGCGTTTGCACTCTGGTCAGAGGGCGTCTCCGCTACGCTCGCTAAAGGCGTGCCGTCTTCGATACAGAACTGCTGGTTGTCAGGGTAAGTGCGATTGCAGGTTGGGCATTGTTTCATTTTATGGTCCTGTCCTGTCTTTTAAGGGGTTGCTTTCATCCATTCGATGCAGCGTTCGAGATGTGAATGCATGGCTAAAGGGTCTGTCTGGTGTATGCGCCCGTGGCCGGGCAGCACCCACTGGAATTTGTAATCGAGCAGCTTCTGCATCGAGCGCGTCTGTTCCAGCCAAGAATACCACGCCACGCTGCGGAATGCAGTTAAAGTTTTTCGCGCGGGCGACCATGCGAGGTGATCGCCCGTGAACAGAAATTTGTCGCGGTAGAGCAAGACCATATGGCCGCGCGTGTGTCCGGGCACAGGGATCATCTGCAAATCTTTATCAAGAGAGACGGCCTCTTCGCCTTCGATAACGCGCTCGATGCCTAAACGTCTTGCGCCGTCATCCACGTGCATAATACGCTCGGCTCCAAACTTTTTTGCGAAGGCTTCGTGGTCCGCCACGTCATCTCTGTGAGTCAAAAAGATTGTGCTGACGCCGCCCATGCGCTCAATCCGCTTCACAAGTGGACCACTGAAGCGCGGCGAGTCAACAAGGACGTTGCCGCCATCCGCTTCGGAACGAACTATCAGATAACTCCACGCGCCGAAACTCGCTTCCGCAGTGAAGCCGCAGAAAAAGATGTTCTCAGCGATGAGCGTTGGGAAAGCGTCAATGCCAGCACGCATGTCATGCTTCTCAGTCGCGCCGATTGAACCTGTGGGGCAGGCGACTAAAGACATCAGGGCGAGGCGCGTCTCTTCCGTCGTCTCAGGTTGATGATAGACGACGGAAGTATCGCCCGCATCACGAAACGTCGCGGGCGCAATCTGGCGGCACGCATCGCAATCAATACAAGTCTCATCAACAAAGAAATCGCCCGCCACATTCTCAGGCAGACGCCTCGCCGGATTAGCCATAAAAACTACCAGACCTCTTCTGCACAATGATGAATGCAAAGCTGTCCGTTGTCCATAGTCCGTAGTCCGTTGTTTTGAGTCTTAGTCATGCTGAACGCTTTATCTTTAGGATTCAGCTTGCCGAACACAAACAACGGACTACTGACAACGGACAACGGACAGTTCTTTTCTCCATCCTTGCCCTTCTCCCCATCTCACGAATAAGATGTGCGCGCAGAGTTTTGAAATTTTAGTTCCCCTTCGGAGGTAGTTCGCAATGTTTGGAGTCAGAAACTTCTTCGCGCTGGCATCTTTCCTTTTAACTGCTTTGCTCATCGCGCCTGCCGTGTTTGCGCAGGAGACGACTGCCAGCCCGCAAGCGCCTGCGGCAATGACGGTCGAGATTACTCCGGCCATGACCGATGCTGAGGTCGGGCAAAAAGTTAAGTTCACGGCTGTGGTCAAAGACGCTTCCGGCAAAGTCGTCAATCAAAAGTTGCAGTGGTACGCCCTTCCCTTTGATTCGGCGACGGCAGACGAAGACGGCACGGTCTCTCTCTTCGCTCCGGGTGAGATCAGGGTCCTCGCGCTGCTTAACGGCAAACCTTACTTCGCCAAAATAAATGCCCGGCCCGCCGCCGTCGCGCGCATTGATGTTGACG
>JBAWGU010000596.1:0-14606 GCA_049593215.1 Pyrinomonadaceae bacterium | reverse complement strand
AACGCCGCGCAGATCGTCACCAGCGACGTAAGTTGTCTTCTCTTGCCTACATTCGTCGTCAAATCATTTCTGATTTCACTCACTCATATCTGAGCGCAATCATCGGATCAACCTTCGTCGCCCTGCGCGCCGGAATGTAGCTCGCTAAAAGAGCCACTATCAGGAACAGTAATGAGATCGCGATGAATGTCGCCGGATCAGTTGCGCTCACTTCATAAAGCAAACTCGACATCAAACGAGTCAAAGCAAACGACGCCGCTAAACCAATCGCCACGCCGAGCAATGCCAGCATCATACCCTGTCTGACGACGAGTTTGAGCACATCAAAGGTTTTTGCGCCGAGCGCCATGCGAATGCCAATCTCGTGCGTGCGCTGCGCGACCGAGTAAGACATCACGCCGTAGAGACCGACGGCTGAGAGGACCAGAGCAACGGCGGCGAAGAGCGTGAGGAGCAAGGTGCTGAAACGCGCCCGCGCAATGGAATCGGCAAGCCATTGCTCCATCGTGCGGACATCGGAGACGGGCTGGTCTTTATCAATCACCCGTATCTCGCGCTGCGCGGCAGATGCGATGCTTAAAGGATCGCCCTCCGTTCTTATCACCAGCGTCATCGAGCTATAGGCGAGTTGCGGGTGAGGCCAATAGACCATCGGTCGCACTGCCGTATCGAGGCTCTCACGCTTCGTGTCACGCACGATGCCGACGATTTCAGTCGGAACGATTGGATCAACCATATCAACCAGAACTCGTTTCCCAATCGGATTCTCATTGGGCCAGTAGGTGCGCGCCATCGTCTCATTGATGACGGCGACCTGCCGCGCCTCTGTCGCTTCCTGCTCTGTATAGATGCGACCCGACACCAACGGAATTTCCATCGTGCGAAAATAGTTAGCATCGGTCACGCTCACTTCTGTGAGAAGTCTATGACCCGCATCAGGCTTGGGCTGCCCTTCAATCTCGAATGAGGTGGCCGCGCCCGGCCCCGCGAAAGGCAGATAGCTGATCGCGCCTGCCGAACGCACGCCCGGCAAATGTTCCATCTCCCCGACTGCCTGTTTGAAGAAGGCGATCCTCTGGCTGTCTTCATGATACTTAGAATTTGGCAGCAGCACGCGCATGGTCAGCAGATTTTCCGTGTTGAATCCGGGATTAACCGCGTGCAGGCGCAGCAAGCTCTTGATCATCAATCCGGCGGCGACAAGCAACACAACTCCGAGCGCGACTTCGCCAACTACAAACATGCTGCGCAGGCGACGACTGCGCGGGCTGCCTGTCACATTCTTGCCGCTCTCTTTGAGTGTTTCGTTCAGATCAGGATGCGAAGCTTCGAGCGCGGGCACTAAACCGAAAATGATGCCGGTCAGCAGCGAGACGCCAAGCGTGAAGGCGAGCACAGGCGTGCTGATGCTGACGCGTTGCAGGTCAAGCAGGTTCGGCGGCGTGAGCGAGACTAAAAGATCAACGCTCCACAGCGCGAGCAGCAATCCGAGCACGCCGCCGAGTCCGGCCAGCAACACACTTTCAGTCAACAACTGTCGAACGATAACCCAGCGTCCGGCTCCGAGCGCGCTGCGAATCGCCATCTCTTTTTGTCGCGTCGCCGCGCGTGCTAACAAGAGGTTGGCGACGTTGGCGCAAGCGATGAGCAGGACAAAGCCCACGACGCCGAGCAGTATCCACAGCGCCGCGCTGATGTCTCCGACAAACTGCTTTTGCAAAGGCACAAGGGAAATGCCCCAGCCCGTATTGAAATCCGAATACTGCTGTTCAAGACGGCTGGCGACAGTGTTCATGTCCGCCTGCGCCTGCTCAAAGCTGATGCCCGGCTTCAGTCGCGCGACCGCGCTCGCAAAACGTCCGCCCCGAATGCGGCTGTTAGCTGTGATGGTGATGGGCGTCCAAATCTCTGCGGGCTTGCCTGTGAGAGAGCCTTGTTTGACGAACCACTTGAAACCGGCTGGCATGACGCCGACAACGTTGAAGCCCTGACCGTTCAGCGTAATTGTCTTGCCGACGATTGCGGGGTCGCCGCCAAAGCGACGCTGCCACAGATCAAAGCTCAGAATGATGACCTGATCCTTGCCCGGCTGGCTCTCTTCAGGCGCGAAGTTGCGGCCTTTGATAGCTTCCACGCCGAGCAAAGAGAAGAGGTTCGTGCTCACAGCCTGCGACGGAATTTCTTCAGGGTCGCCTGCGCCCGTGAGATTAAAACGTATGTCGAAGAACTCCGCCATCTGCTCGAAGGCATTGTTCTGCTCCTGCCAGTCCATAAAATTGGCAGTCGAGATCACATTCTGATTACGATTGCGCGGGCGGTTATTCTCCCACACCATCACGAGTCTTGACGGCTCTTTGTATGGCAACGGGCGCAACAGCAGGGCGTTTACTAAACTAAAGATGGCTGTGTTAGCTCCAATTCCCAGAGCCAGCGCAAAGATTGCAATCAAGGTAAAGCCCGGACTCTTCCACAACATCCGAACGCCATATCGTAAATCTCGCAATAGGTTTTCCATCACAACACCTCCAATAAAAGTCCGGAGTCTCGGAGTCATGAGTCTGAAGTCAGAAGAGAAAAAGCTTTTGGCCTTTGACTCACGACTCCTGACTTCAGACTCCAGACTTTTTCATTCGTACCTGAGTGCAATCATCGGGTCCACTTTCGTCGCCTTGCGCGCAGGGATGTAGCAGGCGAGAAATGCTACGGCTGCAAGCAGCAGCGCAATACCTGTAAAGGTCACAGGGTCTGTTGCGCTCACCCCGTAGAGCAGGCTTGAGAGCAGGCGCGTCAGAGTTAATGCTACAGCCAGCCCGATGACGATGCCGATGGCGGCGAGCGCCATGCCCTGCCCGACTATCATCTTGAGCACATCGCTCGATTGCGCGCCGAGCGCGAGGCGGATGCCAATCTCATGCGTGCGTTGTGAGACTGAATAGGCCATCACGCCGTAGATACCGACCGATGCGAGCGTCAGCGCAAGCGCAGCGAAGAGAAGCAGCAGGAGCATCGAAAAATTGCGCAGCGAGATTGAATCCGCCAGCAGTTGCTCCATCGTCCTGATGTTGTAAGCGGCCTGATCCTTGTCCAACGCGAGAATCTCGTTGCGCACCGTGCCCGTCATACCTGCCGGTTCGGAAGACGTGCGCACAACGAGCGTCATAAACTGCGTCGGGAGTTGCGCCAGCGACAGGTACATTTGCATCTGGTCCTGCTTGTCCAGCCCGTACTGCTTCACATCTTTTACAACTCCGACGACCGTGCGCCACGGCTGCACTCTCTTTTCCGATCCCGGAAACTTGATGCGTTTGCCCACAGGGTCTTGATTAGGCCACAGGTTGCGCGCCATCGTCTCGTTGACCAGCGCAACCATCTGAGTCTTCTCCGTGTCCTGCTCCGTTAGCGCTCGCCCCTTCACCAGAGGAATGTCCATCGCGCGAAGGTAACCGGGCGTTGTGACATAGAGGTCAACGCTAATCTCTTCTCCGCGAGGTTTGGGTTGATCTTCAACGACGAGCGAGCGACCGTCGAAATTACTGCTGAGAGGCAGCACGCTCGTCACGCCTGCCGACTGCACGCCGGGCAGAGTTTGGATGCGCTCGGTGAGATGATCGAAGAATGCCACCTGCGAAGCTCCGTCAGGATATTTCGCAGAAGGCAAAGAGATGTCCATCGTCAAAAGGTTTTGAGGATTAAAGCCCGGATTCACGTCTCGCAAACGCATCACGCTTTTAATCAACAGACCCGCGCAAACGAGCAGCACCAGCGCCATCGCAATTTCTGAAACGACGAGCACGCCGCGTAAACGGTTGCGAGCGCTTCCTGCGCCTGAAGCCCTGCCGCCTTCTTTGAGCGTCTCGTTCAAGTCGGGCCGCGAGACGTGCAGGGCCGGAGCCAGACCGAAAATAATTCCGGTCAGAATCGAAATCCCGACTGTGAAAGCGAGCACACGAAAGTCTATTTCGATGTGTCCAAGCAAAGGCGTAACTCTTGAGCCAAGTGATTCAATCAGACCTGTTCCCCAGAGCGCAAGCAGAAGCCCAAGACTGCCGCCAACCAGCGCGAGCAGCACGCTCTCCGTCAACAACTGTCGCACAAGACGCGAGCGCGCGGCTCCGAGCGCGGCGCGTATGGCAACCTCTTTCTGCCTTGCCGCAGAGCGTGCCAGCAACAGGTTGCCGACGTTTGCGCAGGCGATGAGCAACACGAACGCGACCGCTCCGAATAAGGTCCAAAGGGTTGTGCGCAAGCCTCCGACAGTATCTTCAGGCAAAGTGAGTAAGCGGACGCCGTATCCTGTGTTGTGCTCAGGATGCTCTTGCGCTAAGCGACCTGTGATGACGTTCATCTCCGACTGCGCCTGCGCGATGGTCACGCCCGGCTTGAGTCTGGCGATGCTGCGCAGATGTCTTGAAGCGCGTTCCGCTTCATCATGCGCCTCGGCCACAGGTCTGTAGAACTGCCCTTGAGGCTCAACCAGACTTTGCGGGAGCGTGTGAAAGTCTGAGGGCATCACGCCGACGACGGTGTAAGGCTTGCCGCTCAGGCTCACCTTCTGGCCCACGATGCCGGGGTCGCCGCCGAATCTTCTCTGCCACAGCCCGTAGTCAAGAACAATCACGAAGTCTTTCCCGTCCTGTTGTTCTTCAGGCAGGAAGGTGCGGCCAAGCAGAGGCGTTCCCTTCATAATTTGAAAATAGCCGTCGCCGACCTGTATGCCCGCGATTCTCTCAGGCTCGTTGCCGCCAAGAAACGTCGCGCTCCAGTTGCCGTAGGTCGTCACATCTTCAAAGACGCTGTTCTGATGTCGCCAGTCTTCAACGTCCGTCGCAGAGACTTGATTGCGGTCCTTGCCTTCCGCAGGAATGTTGCCCCACACGAGCACAACGCGCTCAGCATCTTTATACGGGAGCGATTTCAGCAGAATAGCATTCACCACGCTGAAGATGACAGTGTTTGCTCCGACGCCAAGCGCAAGAGAGACGACAGCCACCAAAGTGAAGCCGGGCCGCTTGAGCAGCATCCGAACGCCATAGCGTAAATCCTGCAACAATGTTCCCATCACAACTCCTTAAGACGGTGATGAGTGATGAGTGATGAGTGATAAGAGAAATGCTTTTACTCATCACTCATTACTCATTACTCATCACTTCTTTTCATTCGTATCTGAGCGCGACCATCGGGTCCACTTTCGTTGCTTTGCGCGCAGGGATGTAGCAGGCGAGGAAAGCCGCCGCCGTGAGTAGCAATGAGACGCCTACAAAGGTCAGCGGGTCTGTGGACGACACCTGGTAAAGTATGGCGGACATGGCGCGCGTCATGGCGAAGGCTCCGGCCAGACCGACCGCGAGACCGATGGCAATCAGAATCAATCCCTGACCGACGACCAGCTTCAAAATCTGTTTTTGACTTGCGCCGAGCGCCATGCGGATGCCGATCTCGTGCGTGCGCTGCGCGACCGTATAGGACATCACGGCGTAGAGACCAATGGCTGACAAAAACATCGCGACGAACGCGAAGAAGGCAAACATAATCATCGCCAGACGTTTCGGCGAAAGCGATTCGTCAACCACTTCCTCCATCGTCCTGACGTTGTAGATAGGCTGGTCCTTATCGAGCGCCGTCACTTCGTTGCGAATAGCGGAAGTCACCAGCGTCGGCTCGGAGTTTGTACGCACAACGAGAGCCATAGACCCCCACGGGTTTTGCATGAAGGGAACGTACACACCAAGCTCAGGCTCTTCATCCAAGTCCTCATCCTTCGTGCTGGCCGCAACGCCGACGATCTCCAGAGGTCCATCTTCGTCGCTGATAATCAAACGCTTCCCGATGGCATCGCCGCGCGGGAAAAACTTGCGGGCCAGAGTGTCGTTGATGATGACGACGCTCTGCGCGTTCTTGTCATCACGCTCTGTGAAGGCGCGGCCCTGAAGAATGTTTGTGCCGATGGCCTCGAAATACTGCGGAGTGATGACGCGATAATCCGCATAGGGACGTTTTCCGCTTGGCGGAGCGGGCTGGCCCTCAATTCTGAAATCGGAACTCGTACTGCCACCGCGATTCATCGGGACGTAGTTAATGGCTGCGACTTTCTGCACTGCCGGTAAAGTCTCGACGCGCCGCAAGAGTTCCTGATAAAAGCTGATGCGCTCTTTGTCTTCCTTGTACTTGACGCGCGGGAGCGCGAGTTCCATCGTCAGCACGTTATGCGGGTTGACGCCGAGGTCCGTGTGCAGGAGATTCATAAAGCTCTTGACCATCAGCCCCGCGCCGATTGAAAGGACCAGCGACAGCGCCACTTCGGAAATCACCAGCAGGCTCCGCAGGCGGTTGCGCCGCAGGCTCTCTGACGAAGACTTGCTGCTCTCTTTGAGCGTCTCGTTGAGATTCATGCGCGTCGCTTGCAGCGCGGGCGCAAGCCCGAAGATGAGGCCGGTCACAATCGAAGCGAGAAACGTAAAGCCCAGCACCCACCAATCAACTCCGAGCTTCTTCCAGCCAGCGATATACTGCGTGAAGCTCGATGGCATACCCTTTGAGATAAACTCGACTCCCCACACAGAGAGCAGCAACCCGAACGCGCCGCCAACCAAAGCGAGCAGCAAACTCTCCGTCAGCAGTTGTCTTATCAAACGCCAACGACTCGCGCCGAGAGCCATCCTCACAGCCATCTCTTTCTGGCGCGACGCTGCGCGCACAAGCAAAAGGTTGGCGACGTTAGCGCACGCAATCAGCAGCACGAAGGCGACCGCTCCCATCATAACTGTCAGATAGACGCGCGAGCCTCTGGTGTAAGAAGCGTTGAGCGTTTCGACGAATGCCGTTTTTCCAGCGTCCGATTCAGGGTACTGTTGCTGATTACGTTCGGCGATGGCGCGCAGCTCCGACTGCGCCTGACCTAATGTGACGCCGGGTTTGAGCAGCCCCATCACTTGCAGATAATTGTTGTTGCGATCAACCTGTTCCTTCGGATCAAAGGCAAGCGGAACCCAGATTTCGCTTGAGTTCAACGGAAACTCAAAATCATCCGGCATCACGCCGACGACCGTGTAAGGCTTGCCGTCGAGCCTCACGCTCTTTCCGACAATCTCCTTATCGCCCGCGAAGCGACGTTGCCAGAGGCTGTGTTTGATAAGCACAACCTGTTCGCGCCCTTTCTCGCCTTCTTCGGCAGAGAACGTGCGCCCCATCTCAGACTTCACGTCCAGAGCCTTGAAAAAGTTTGGAGTCACCTGCGCTCCCGCCACGCGCTCAGGCGTTTCGCCTTCCGTCAAATTGAAGTGGTGTTGATTGAGAGCGACAGTCTCTTCAAAGGCATGGCTCTGGTTGCGCCAGTCTGTATAGTTGCCCGGCGAGACGGAGCCGCGCACGTTGCCGATTTCGAGGTTCTGTTCCCAGAGCATCGTTAAGCGATCCTGCGTGCTGAAGTTGAACGGACGCAGCAACAGCGCGTTGACCGTACTGAAGATGGTCGTGTTCGTGCCAATGCCGAGCGCAATAGCAAGCACAGCTATGGCGGTAAATCCCGGCTTCTTCGCCAGCATCCGAAACGCATACCGCAAATCCTGCAACAATGTTCCCATCACAACTCCTTAGTGATAGGTGATAGGAAAGAGCTTTTCTCTTATTACCTATCACCCATCACCTATCACCGTTCTACTCGTATCTTAGCGCAATCATCGGGTCCACTTTCGTCGCCTTGCGCGCCGGAATGAGGCAGGCGACGAACGCTATTGCGGCGAGCGCAAGCGAAACGCCCGCGAAGGTCCAGGGGTCTGTCGCGCTGACGCCGAAGAGCAGAGTCGCCATCACGCGTGTGAGGGCGAAAGCTCCAACGAGTCCAATGCCTACTCCGACAAGGACCAGCGTCATGCCATGTCCGACGACGAGTTTGAAGACATCTGCGACACGCGCGCCGAGGGCCATGCGAATGCCTATCTCGTGCGTGCGCTGCGCGACCATGTAAGACATCACGCCGTAGATGCCGACGACTGCGAGCACGAGCGCAACGACAGCGAAGAGGCCGAGCAAGGTCATCGAAAGCTTTTGTGAGGCGATGGATTCCGAGATGACTTGCTCCATCGTCTTCACACCGTAAACGGGCTGATTCTTATCTTCCTCCTGAACCTCGTGCCTGATTGCTCCAATCAGATTTGTCGGGTCGCCGCCCGCGCGCACAATCAAAGTCATGCCGGTGGAAATGAAGGGCACGAAGCGCGCCGGCGTTTGGGCCAGACAGTAATAACGCTCTGCCTGCACGGGGCCGGGGCTGTCAAGCCCGTAGTTCTTGACATGCGAAACGACGCCGACAATCTCCATGTGCGGGATATTATCTTCCTTACTTCCCGCTAAAAACTTGCCAACAGGGTCTTCATTGGGAAACTGCTCGCGCGCGAAGGCTTCATCAATGACGACCACGAGCGGGCTGTTCTGCGTGTCCTGCTCCGTAAAGAAACGACCTTTCAACAGGCGTATGCCCGTCGTTTGCAGGTAGCTCGGTGAAGTTATGTAATAGACAGACATCGGAACTTTGCCCGGCTCAGGGTCCGGTCTTCCTTCAACCGTAAACCCGCCTTCGCTCGCGCCAATAAAAGGCACGCCGTTGGAGAAGGAGACGGATTGAACGCCCGGCAAGTTCTTAACTCTCTGCTCTACGCGCTGGAAGAAGCTTAGAACTTTCTGGTCCTCACCTTTTTCGGCCTTAATCGAAAGCTGCATCGTGAGCAGGTTATTCGTGTCGAAGCCAACTTCGGTCTGTCGCAAACGCACGAAGCTTTTCACCAGCAGCCCCGCGCCGACCAGCAGCACCAGCGAGAGAGCAACCTCAAAGACCACGAGCGAATTACGCACCCTCTGGCGAGCCGTGCCCGTCGTCCCGCTTCGCCCGCCTTCTTTGAGCGATTCGTTGAGGTCCGTCCTGGAGGCTTGCAACGCAGGCGCGAGGCCGAAGATGACGCCTGTCAGGACAGAGACAAGCAGTGTGAAGAAGAGCACCGTGCCGTCGAGCTTGATGTCGGCAGTCGTCGGGATGCTGTCAATACTTGCAGAGCGCAGAACGTCTATGCCCCAGAGCGCAAGAAGCAGTCCCGCGCCTCCGCCAAAAATAGCGAGGATGACGCTCTCAGTGAGGAGTTGGCGAATGATGCGCCAGCGACCCGCGCCGAGCGCAGTGCGAATCGCAATCTCTCTTGAGCGAGAAGAAGCGCGTGCGAGCAGCAGGTTGGCGACATTCGCGCAGGCGATGAGCAACACGAAGCCGACTGCGCCGAGCAGTATCAGCAACGATGTGCGTATGTCGCCGACAAAGAATTCTCTAAGCGGGATGAGGGTGGCGCTGTGCCCGCTGTTCTCCTTCGGATATTGAATGCTGAGACGTTGCGCTATCGTCTTCATCTCCGCTTCGGCCTGCTCGAAGCTCACATTCGGCTTGAGTCGCGCGACAGCGTAGAGGCCCGGATGATCGTCGCGGTTTGAAATCATCTCGTTGTTGGCGTCTAGGCCGAGCGGAACAAAAACATCTGTCGGCGTGCCGTAGCGATAACTTGCGGGCAGGACTCCGATGACCGTGTGAGGTTGATCGTTGAGAATGAGCGTCTTGCCTGTGATGTTAGGGTCTGAGCCGAAACGTCTCTGCCACAATCCGTAGCTGATGATGCAGGTGCGCTGCGCCCCGGGCTTATCATCTTCCGCAGTGAAGGTACGGCCCATGCTCACTTTGACTCCGAGCACGTCAAAGAAATTCCCCGTCAGGGCGCGGCCCTGCAAACGCTCAGGCTCGTCAGTCCCCGTCATGTTGTAGCTATTGAAGCGAGTTCCGGCAAGACCCGTGAAGACAGTATTCTGGTCCTGCCAGTCGCGCAGGTTCGGATAAGAGATGGACATGCCCGGAATCTGCTGGCTCCACTCGCTCAGTCTGACCAGACGATCAGAGTCCTGAAAGGGCAGAGGCTGAAGCAGCACTCCGTTGACGACGGAGAAGATGGCCGTGTTCGCGCCGATGCCGAGCGCCAGCGCCAGCACCGCAATCAAGGTAAATCCCGGACTCTTCCACAACATTCGGAAACCATAGCGTAAATCCTGCAATAGATTCTCCATCACATCTCCTTAGTGATAGGTGATAGGTGATGGGTGATAGGATGAACGTAAATAGAAAAAGCTTTTCTTCTATTCACGATTGACGATTTACGATTCACGTCTTTTACTTATCACCTATCACCCATCACCCATCACCGCTTTACTTGCTCTCGTTAAGATAAACGACCTGTAAGACACGCCCGCGCTCGTGGTCCGAGTCGAGAGTTTTGATAGCATCTAACAGAGCGGCGCGTATCCGCTCATCCTGAGAGTGAGACTTGACCACCTCAATCAGCACGTTTGCCTTCTCGTAGTCCGAGCCGATTTTCGCGGCGGACGTGATGGTCAGCATCAACAGTTCTCTGCTCACGTCCTTTGCCTTCAGGCCAGACTTGAGCACGCGTGCGTGTTCGTAATCGCTTTTAACGGTTTCAATGGCCGCGAAGTAAGTCGCCAGCGCGCCCGCGTTGCCTCTGTGCGCGCCCGAAGCGTTAATCAGAAAAGTCGCCTTCTCGTAGTCGGAAGAAATCTCGCGCGCCGCGACTCTGAACGCCTGCTGCAAATCGCTCGTGTTGAGATTTTCATTTTTGACTAATGCCTCAAGGTAAGCTCGTTTGACATGATCGCCCTTGAGGCGCGGAATCTCTTCGAGCACGCCGCGCGCTCCCTGCTGCTTGAGAATGCGGCTGACTCTGGCGCTCGAATCGAAGCCGTCAGCAACGGCTTCGACCATCATTCCCTTTAACCATTCTCTGGCTCCCGCATCAAAGGCCCGCGCCTCTCCGTTCACGGAGTAAGACCTGACCGTCTCACCATTTGCGCCCGCCGTAACTTTGAGTTGCCGTGTGAGGCCGCCACGCTTTTCACGTGCTTGAAAAAAGCTGTCGTCACCGACACGTATCACGTCCGTGTAGTCTTCATTGAAACGAACGTCGTTTCGCACCGTCACACTCAGCTCCGTGCCCTCGGACGTATCCCTCCACTGGTACGTACTGCTGCGTTGATTACTCTCGCTCTGCGCGATTGCAGCCGGAGCCATAGTCAAAAGAAGAAAAACCATTGAGACAAAAATCTTAATCATCACATCACACCTCATATCTAAAGTTTGGAGTCTGGAGTCTCGAAGTCAGGAGTCAGAAGAGAAAAAGCAGTTGGCCTTTGACTCTTGACTCACGACTCCTGACTCCAGACTTTTTCATTCGTATCTAAGCGCAATCATCGGGTCCACTTTCGTTGCTTTGCGTGCAGGGATCAGGCAAGCCACAAACGCGATGCCTGCCAGCAGAGACGCGACGCCTGCGAACGTCAAGGGGTCTGTCGCGCTAATGCCAAACAAGAGGCTGGACATAACGCGCGTCACGGCGAATGCGCCGATTAAGCCGAGGCCGACGCCAATCAGCACTAATGTCATGCCCTGTCCGACGACGAGTTTGAAGACATCCCTGACCTGTGCGCCGAGGGCCATGCGGATGCCAATCTCGTGCGTGCGTTGCGCGACCGTGTAGCTCATCACGCCGTAGATGCCGACCGACGCCAGCAAAAGCGCCAGCGATGCGAAGACGCCGAGCAGCATCATGTTAAAACGCCGTCTGGCAACAGACTCTGAGAGAAGCTGCTGCATCTTTTTCATCTCCCAGATAAGCTGGTCGCTATCTACCTGTTTGATTGCGCCGCGCACAGCCCCCTGTATGCTTGCCGCATCGGAGGGAGGCGCAGCGCGTATCATCAGATTCACCTGACGTTCGGGCAACTGGAAAAACGAGAGGTAGTATTCAGGATAAACTTCCGTCTCCAATCCCTGATGACGCACATCCCCGACGATGCCTACGATCTCGTAAGGAGGCTTGTCATCGTCAATCACCAGACGTTTGCCGAGTGGGTCTTCGCCCGGAAAGTTGCGGCGCGCGAGCGTCTCGCTGATGACCAGCACGGGCGGTGCATCCTGCTTGTCTTGCTCTGTGAAGATGCGACCTCTTCGCAGAGGAATGCCCATCGTGCGGAAATAATCAGGCGTGACGGTGCTGGCCTCTGCATCAGGCTCCTGACCGGCGGGAGGCTCAGGGCGTCCTTCGATGGTGAAGCTCGATTGCCTGTCGTTGCCGCTCAGAGGAACAATATTGACGGCGGCAACCGAGGCCACGCCCGGCACTTCGCGCACGCGCTCGATAAGCTGCCTGACGAGCGCAACCTGCTGTTCGCCCGACGGATATTTCGAGCGCGAGAGCGGCAGGTCCACCACTAACAACCCCTCTGTCTCGAATCCCGGACTTGTATTGAGCAGGGAGACAAAGCTCCTGATTAAGAGTCCGGCTCCGACCAGCAGCATCAGCGAGAGCGCGACTTCGGCGATGACCAGAAGGCTGCGCACGCGATTGCGCCGCAGATTTTCAGTCGAGCCGCGACCTCCTTCTTTAAGCGATTCATTCAAGTCGAGCTTAGAGGCTTGCAGCGCAGGGACCAGCCCGAACAGGATGCCTGTCAGAACGGAGACCGCCAGCGTAAAGCCAAGCACGTTTGCGTCTAGGCCAATCTCTCCGGTGCGCGGCAAATCAGCAGGGCTTGCCGCCACGAGCAGGTCAACGCCCCACATTGCGAGCAACAACCCGAGCGCGCCGCCCGCGAGCGAAAGCAACAGGCTCTCTGTCAGAAACTGTCGCACGATTCGCATTCGTCCCGCGCCGAGCGCAGTGCGAATCGCAATCTCTTTGTGACGCGATGCGGCGCGGGCCAACAGCAGATTGGCGACATTGGCGCAGGCAATCAGCAGCACGAACCCGACTGCGCCGAGGATGACCAGCAAGGCAGGTCGAACGCTGCCAACGATGTCTTCCTGAAGCGGAATGACACTGAAGCTCAATCCAGTATTTGAATCAGGGTACTGCCCTTCGAGCCTGCGTGCGATGGCCGCCAGATCAGCTTGAGCCTGCGCGATGGTCACGCCCTGTTTGAGACGCGCCACAACTCTCAGGCTGCGACTCCCTCTCACGTCCTTCGCCGCCGCATAGCTGGGCGAGGAAGAGATAGGCTGCCAGAAATCCGGTTTCTCGCTGCGAATAGGAAACCTGAAGCCCTGCGGCATCACACCAACCACGATGTAGCCTTTACTGCCAAGCTTAATCTCTTTCCCGATAATATCCGGCGCGGAGCCAAACTGCCTTTGCCATAATCCCTCGCTAATGACGATCACGGGAGGACCACCTGCCACGTCTTCTTCGCGCGTGAATGTGCGGCCCATCAAGGGCTTCGCTCGCAACAACGGAAAGATGTCGGCGGAAACGTTCGCGCCGTAGAGACGTTCGGTTTCACCCCCGTTCGTCAACGCCGCGCCAGCCTGTTGATAAGGAGCGATGTACTCAAGAGTCTGGCTCTGTTCTCTTAAGTCCGACATATCAGGAACGGAGAGCACCAAACGAGCATTGTTATTCTGCTTCGTCCCTCCCCAGACCATCATCAACTGCTCCGGCCTCTCAAACGATAACGGACGAAGCAACACCGCATTGACCACGCTGAAGATGGCGCTGTTCGCGCCGATACCTAAAGCCAGAGCGACCACCACGACAATCGAGAAGCCGGGGCTTTTAAGTAGCATACGCACACCGTAGCGCAGGTCTTGTCCCAATGTTCCCATCACAACTCCTTTAAGAAAGTGATGAGTGATGAGTGATGAGTAATGAGTTAAAGAGTTTTCCACTCATCACTCATTACTCATCACTCATCACTTCTTTTCATTCGTATCTGAGCGCGACCATCGGGTCCACTTTCGTTGCTCTACGCGCCGGAATGAGACAGGCGATGAAGGCGACGGCGGCAAGCAGCAGTGGGACGCCAATGAAAGTCAAAGGGTCTGTCGCGCTGACGCCGAACAGTAAGCTAGACATCAAGCGCGTCACGGCGAATGCGCCGAGCGTACCGAGACAGACTCCGATTAGGACCAGCGTCATGCCCTGACCCACGACGAGTTTGAAGACATCTGCGACACGCGCGCCGAGTGCCATGCGAATGCCGATCTCGTGCGTGCGCTGCGTGACGGTGTAGCTCATCACGCCGAAGATGCCGACGCTGGCAAGCACCAGAGCGATGAAGGCGAAGATGCCGAGCAGGAGCATGTTGAAACGGCGCGGCGCAGTTGATTCGCCCAGCAGTTGATTCATCGTCTTGACATCAGAAACAGGTTGGTCTTTATCAAGTTGCAGGACCACGCCCTGAACGGCGTTGGCCAATCCTGCCGCATCGCTCGACGTGGTGCGCGCGACCAGAGACATTTCAGGCTGCGGCGATTGCAGATATGAAAGATAGAACTCCGGCCCTGCTTCTACATCAAGACTGCGATGCTTGACATCGCCAACCACGCCGACTATCTCGCAAGGTTCTTTGAAAGGATAAACTGTCGCGCGTTTCCCCACAGGGTCTTCGCCGTTAAAGAAGCGTCGCGCGAGAGTCTCATTAACGATCATCACCTTCGGCGCATCCTTTGTATCTTTTTCAGTGAACACGCGCCCCTTAATCAGAGGAATGCTCAACGCGCGGAAGAAGTC